>CALRVN010000290.1:0-5234 GCA_943371625.1 Hyphomicrobium sp. CS1GBMeth3 | reverse complement strand
AGCGCAGGCGGGCGGCGACGCCAGGCTCGTCCCCGCAGGGGAACTCAAACTCGACGGCGTCAAAATGACGTGCGGGAGCAGTCCCACGATCCTCGACCAACAGCTCCCCGACTATCAAGGCGCCCTTCCGAGCTTAATCATATTGAATCCGAGGTTGATGGCGAGGGTAGATACTGCGGTCAAGCTTTGGATCTACACGATGGGGTGCGGGCTACAATCCGGCGGGCCGGATACAGCGGCGGCCGACTGCTTTGCGGTGAAGCGCGGACGTAGGCAGGGATGGTTGACCGAGAAGGGCATGAATGAGGTCTGTGACTTTATCTCTCGAGCCGAAGGAGACGCCGCGCACCAGCCCGGCCCCGTCCGGTGCCGGAACATGCGGCAGTGTTTTGCAGACATGGCTTCGGAGTGACGTCGCAATGAGGTGCCCGGGCTGCAGCTCACGCCCGCGCAGCATGGAACCGATGGCTTCTTCATCGCTTTAATGCGTCGACACAATCCGTGATCGTGAAGGCCATTACTACGGAAGCGGAAAAATCTCAGTTACCTCTTGCAATGTCGCAATTGGCCAATAAGTTCGCGAACTGTTGAGGCCACAGGGGCCTGTAATTTGTTCGGCCGATCGCCGGCTGACGGGGGCAAGTGGCCCTGAGCCAGAGCGCGGCTTTTTGAGGACATAAGTCCATCATGGCATCCATTGCCAAGGCGAAGCGCCCCAAGCGCCCTGCGCCGCGCTCGTGCCTCGGACCGGTTGCGGACCTCGAGGCGCACCTCCCAGCAGAGTGGTGGCGCAAGCTTTTCAATGCGCTGTACGTGAAGACCGACGGCGATGTCGTCGAGAACAATGAAAATACGCGCCGCGACGTCGACTTCATTCTCGCTGCCGCACCAGTGCAGCCGCACAGCCAGATCCTCGATCTGTGCTGCGGTCAGGGGCGCCATTGCCTCGAGCTGGCGCGCCGCGGCTTCAAGAACGTCACCGGCGTCGACCGTTCGCGCTATCTCGTTCGCCTCGCGAAGAAGCGGGCGCAGAACGAGCGGCTGCAGGTCGTGTTCAAGGAAGGCGATGCACGGCACCCGCGGCTGCCGGAGTCGAGCTTCGATTGCGTTGCCATCATGGGCAACTCGTTCGGCTACTTCTCGAACAAGCAGGACGACGAGAAGGTGCTGACGACGGTCGGCAAGCTGCTGCGCCCGTCCGGCCAGCTGGTGCTCGACATTACCGATGGCGCCTACATGGCGGACCATTTCGAGCGGCGCTCGTGGGAGTGGATCGACGAGCACCACTTCGTGTGCCGTGAGCGTTCGCTGTCCGCCGACCGCGACCGGCTGATCTCGCGCGAGGTCATCGTGCACGACGAGATGGGCGTGATCGCCGACCAGTTCTATGCCGAGCGTCTCTATACGCGTGAAGGCATCGCCAAGCTTTTGGAGAAGTGCGGCTTCCGTAACGTCCGCCACCACGGCAACGCCGAGGCGCTGTCGGACCGGGATCAGGACCTCGGCATGATGGCGCGGCGTCTGCTGCTGTCGGCCGATGCACCGGCGCTGATCCGCAAGCCGCGCGGCAAGGTGAACCAGATCGATGTCACCGTGGTCATGGGCGACCCGCGTTTGCCGGACGCGGTGAAGCGCGGTGGCGCGTTCAACGCCGAGGACCATGACACCATCCGGCGCCTGAAGGACGCGCTGTCGGAGCTGCCCGCTTACAAGTTCCGCTATCTCGACAACCACGCGACGCTCGACCGCGACCTCAGCGAGCTGCGCACGGACCTCGTCTTCAATCTGTGCGACGAGGGTTACAACAACGACCCGTTCAAGGAGCTGCACGTTCCGGCGATGCTGGAAGCGCTCGACCTGCCATACACGGGTGCAGGACCGCCCGCGCTCGCTGCCTGCTACGACAAGGGTCTGGTGCGCGCGGTGGCGATGACGCTCGACGTTCCGGTTCCGCTGGAGACGCACGTGCGTCCGGGCGATCAGGGCGCGACGTTGCCTGGCGTGTTCCCGGCGCTGCTGAAGCCGAACTTCGGTGACAGCTCGCAAGGCATCACAAAAGAGGCGGTCGTCAGCAACGAGAAGGCGCTGCTCGACTATCTAGATCGTTTGCGGGTCGCGTTCCCGAAGCGTCCGGTGCTGGTGCAGGAATACCTGACGGGCTCGGAGTACTCGGTGACGCTGGTCGGCAACCCGGACCAGGGCTTGCGCGCGCTGCCGATCCTGGAGGTCGACTTCACCAAGCTCGATCCGACGCTGCCGAAGATCCTCGGCTATGAGTCGAAGTGGGAGCCGGACAGTCCGTATTGGACGCAGGTGTCCTATCACGAGGCAGAACTGTCGGAACTGCAGCAGCAGCAGCTCGTCGAGCACTCGGCGCGGCTGTTCGAGCGGCTGGGCTGCAAGGACTACGCGAGGTTCGACTTCCGCGCCGATGCGAAGGGCGAGATCAAGCTGCTCGAGGTCAATCCCAATCCCGGCTGGTGCTGGGACGGGAAGGTGAACCTGATGGCCGGCTTCTCCGGCATGCGGTACTCGGAGCTGCTGGGCCAGATCCTCGGTGCGGCAGTCGAGCGGCTGAACGTCGTCGGCAAGAGTACGGCACCGCAGGTCGAAGCCGCTCAGTAGTTTGGGGGCTCAGTAGCGCAGGGGGCGGTCCAGTGACGCGATACGGAAGCCTGCTCGTGTTTCTCGCGCTGGTGTTCGGCGCGGCCTACTTCGGCATGAACTACCTGCCAGGGCCTTTCTATGCGGCCCTGCAGAAGCCGACGTGGACGCCGCCGAACGAAGTGTTCGCGCCCGTGTGGACCGTGCTCTACGTGATGATCGCGGTTGCAGGATGGATCGCGTGGCGCGCGCAGGGGTTCGGGCCGCTGCTGTGGCTGTGGCTCCTGCAACTCGTGCTCAACGGCGCGTGGTCGTACCTGATGTTTGGTGAAAAGCAGATCGTGTCGGCGCTGGTCGACATCACGGCGCTGTGGCTGGCGATCGGCGCGTTCGTCGTGGTCGCGTGGCCAGTGAGACGTTCGGCTGCGCTGCTGTTCGTGCCCTATTTTCTGTGGGTTACGTTCGCAGCGGCGCTCAATTTCGATATTTGGCGGCTCAACGCCTGAACTGCAACTGCATCCCTGCGCGCCTGCTGCTAGAGTGCCGCCGCCAGATACTTGGGGGGCACCATGGTTCTGCAAGCGGGAGGCGCGGCCTCGCAAGCCATTGTCGCCGGTAGTGCGTGCGGCGATTGCGGGGAACCCGTCAGCGGCGGCAATTTCTGCTCGAGCTGCGGGGCTGACTTAAGGAGCAGTTCGCTGGGATTTCTGGGCGCGGCCGCGGCGCCGGTCAGGCGCAGTTTCCCGATCGTCTATCTGAAGCTGCTGCGCGCGCCGATACGGGAGACGGTTGCTCTCGCCGAGGACCGGACATACCGGAATTACGTTTCGTTCGCGCTGGCCGGGATCGCGATCTACTGCCTTTTCATCGTCCCGGTGGTGATGACCATGGTCGTGCCCGCGGGCGGCGAGGTGCACGTCAGCGAAAGCCTGATGACGCTGATGAAGATCCTGTCGCAGGTGGGCGTCTACGTCGGGACGCTGATCACATTCCTGCTCGCCTTCGGCGTGTTCCGGCTGTTCGCGCCGGTGAAGCGAACGTTCCACGCCTACTTCAAGCTGTTCTGCCTGTCGCTCGGGTTCACGGCGCCGATCAACGGCGCCTACGAGTTCGTCGTCACGAAGGTGTTTCACGGCACCGGCATCGCGGTGTTCAGCTATCAGCTGACGACCGAGAAATTGTTGACGCCGACGGGGATCAGCACGCTGGCGCTGTTGCTGGCTATGATGTGCTATTACATCGGCATCCACCGGCGGTTCTGGGACATGCCGGTGTGGAAGACGGCGCCGCTGTACGTGGTCACAACGTGGGCTTCCAACCAGATCGGATTCTACCTGATGTGGTGGATCGGGTTCTACTCGGCGGCGGTTCTGATCGCCGCCGGTATCGTGACTCGTTAAGTAGTGACGCGAGCGGATAGAAGCTTTTTATGCGGCCCTTGTCGCGCGAGTTGACGGCCGCGCCTAAGGCGCGGGGCGCCTTGCGCCCTTGCCGCCTTCGGCGGCCAAAAGAGCTATCGTTCCGCCTAGCCGGCGGCGGACGCGGCCGGAGCTGGATGCTCGGTGCGGGCGGCAACGGTCGCGAGGTCATCCTCGACGTGCCAGATGCCCGAGCGTCCTTCCGCTGGCGTGTGCTCGGCCAGGATCGCCTCGAACTCGCCGCGTGGAATGGCGCGGAAGCCCATGGCATCGATGGTGGTGGTGAAGTCCTTGCCGTCGTTGAGGATGAAGCCCCACTTGGCGAGGTGGTGGTTCAGCGAAGCGAAACCCATCTTCGAGGTGTTCGATTCCCGGCTGAACTGGGATTCGGTGTAGAAGATGCGGCCGATCGCGAGGCCGTAGCCGCCGCCGACCAGGCGACCGTCAGCGCTCCAGACTTCGAACGAGTGCGCGTAGCCGAGATCGTGCAGGGCGGTGTACAGCGACATGATCTTCGGGGTGATCCAGGTGAGGCCGAGGGGGCGTCCCTTGCGCGGCTCGGCGCAGGCTTCGATCACGGACTCGAAGGCCATGTCGAAGGTGACGCGGTAGTCGGTCTTGCGCATGTCGCGGCGCAGGCGCTTGGCGATGTGCTGCTCGTCGAGAAACAGCACCATGCGCTCGTTTCGCGTCCACCACTTCAGCGGGCCGATGTGGCACCAGGGAAAGAAGCCGCGGCTGGCGGCGTCGACGATGCGCTCGGGGGTGATGTCGCGGCAGACCCCGGCGAAGCTGCTGAAGCGGCGGCTGATGGTTGCCTCGCTCGGCGTTCGCGTACCGCCGCGGGCGATGTCGGCTGCCATGCCGACGAGCAGGGCCGGGACCTCGGTGATGCGCTTGGGATGCAGCGCGTAGGCGGTGCCCATCGTCCAGCGCAGGGCCTGCGCCTTGGCGGTCTCGCGGAAGCGGCGTGCGTGCGCGGGGGCCGCGTCCTCAGCGATCAGATCCAGGAATGCTCCAGCGACGTTGGCCACGATCTAACTCCCGACTTGCGATGCGTTTGTCGGGAGTCCTCACAAGTCGCGTGCCAGTTAACTTCGGTGAACGCGGGAGTAGGGTTAACCGCGGCAGATGCCCGTTTCGTGCGGATTTCGTCAGCCGGCGCAGTCGGCGGCGCGCTTTAAGAGCAGCGTCTTCTCGCGCGCATTCTGG
>CALRVN010000289.1:0-5241 GCA_943371625.1 Hyphomicrobium sp. CS1GBMeth3 | reverse complement strand
GCTCCCGGAGGGCTGGATCAGCAACGACACCATCTGGCACATCAACCCGACCGGAAAGTTCTTCATCGGCGGTCCGGACGGCGATACCGGCCTCACGGGCCGCAAGATCATCGTCGACACCTACGGCGGCGCAGCTCCGCACGGTGGCGGCGCCTTCTCGGGCAAGGATCCGACGAAGGTCGACCGCTCGGCCGCCTATGCGGCGCGCTATCTTGCAAAGAATGTCGTGGCCGCCGGTCTCGCTGACCGCTGCACGATCCAGCTCTCGTATGCCATCGGCGTCGCCAAGCCGCTGTCGATCTACGTCGACACGCACGGAACCGGAAAGGTCGACGAGGCAACGCTCGAGAGAGTTCTTGGGGAGGTGATGGATCTGTCGCCGCGCGGTATCCGCAGCCACCTCGATCTCAACAAGCCGATCTACGCGCGCACCTCCGCCTACGGCCACTTCGGCCGCGCGCCGGACGCGGAAGGTGGCTTCTCGTGGGAGAAGACCGACCTTGCCGACGCCATCAAAAAGGCCGCCGCCTGATCCCGGCGCCGAAGCGCACGACGATGCGCTTCGGCACGAGCTGCGATCATTCGGGCGCAGGCGCGGGCGCAAGTTGAGTGCCCGCCAGCAGCACCTGCTCGATCAGGTGCTGCCGCGCGTATCGCTGCCGCTCGGCGAAGCCTGCCCGCGTTCTCTGGCGGATCTGTTCTCGCCCAGCGTGTCGCGCGTCTGGCTGGAGATCGGCTTCGGCGGCGGTGAGCATCTGTTGTGGCAGGCGCGTGCGAATGCCGACATCGGCCTCATCGGCTGCGAGGTGTTCGAGGATGGAGTCGTCAAGGTGCTGGCCGGCGTCGAGGAAGGCGGCATCGGCAACGTGAAGGTCTGTGACCAGGATGCGCGTGCGCTGCTGCGCTGGTTGCCCGCGGAGTCGGTCGAACGGGTGTTCATTCTCTTTCCGGATCCGTGGCCGAAGAAGCGGCACGTGAAGCGGCGGCTGATCAACCGCGCGTTGCTCGACGAGCTCGGCAGGGTCATGGTGCCGGCAGGCGAACTACGCATAGCAACCGACATCGGTGACTATCTGCGGACCATCCTGATCGCTTTCCAGGGGCATCAGGCGTTCCACTGGCACGCGGAAGGACCGCAAGATTGGTCCGTTCGAGGGCCGGACTGGCCGGGGACAAGATACGAGGCAAAGGCAACTCGTGAAGGCCGGAAACGCTATTTCCTCCGGTTCCTGCGGCGGGGATGAACGGCTGCCCCCGTTGTCACCCCTATCTCCGCCTTCGCCCCCGCCTGTCGCCCCCGCTTGCCCCTCCTCTTGCAACGGGGGTCACGATCTCGTAATACTTATCCGCTCATCATCATCCTGACTGTCAGGAGTGGGCCCTAGGGGTCCGCTCTTTTTGTATTGGCACATTGAATTGGCTCCAGGGATCGGCGATCTGGCCGTAGACACACCGCATACGGATGCTGGCGAAGGCACGTCGGGCGATAGATTTATCGTCGAAACCGGCGCTGCCGCACGAGTCGCCGAGCTCATCGAACCTGCGCTCGCAGATCGCGGGTACAGGCTCGTGCGCGTCGCCGTCGCCGGGGGCGACAGCAAGACGCTGCAGATCATGGCAGAGCGCACCGACGGGACGATGACGATCGAGGACTGCGAGGCCATATCGAAGGAGGTCTCGCCGCTGCTCGACGTGCACGATCCGATCGCGGGCGCCTACAGGCTCGAGGTTTCCTCGCCAGGCATTGACCGGCCGCTGGTGCGGCCTTCGGATTTCGAGGACTGGTCGGGGCACGAGGCGAAGATCGAGGTCAAGGAGCTGATCGATGGACGCCGGCGTTTCCGCGGCATCCTCGAGGGCTTCGAGGACGGCGAAGTGCGCATCGAGGTCGACCTTGGTGCAGCGGGAAAGAATGTGATCGGCATTCCGGTCGGGCTCATCGATGAAGCCAGACTGGTCCTGACCGACGATTTGATCCGCGAGGCGTTGAGCCGCGCAAAGAAGAGCAAAGCATTGTCCGACGGCGCCGAAGCGCCGCTGACGGACGCCGAGGAGGAATAAGACCATGGCAATGGCCGGCATCAGCGCCAACAGGCTGGAGCTCCTGCAGATCGCCGAAGCGGTCGCACGCGAGAAGTCGATCGACCGCAAGATCGTGATCGAAGCGATGGAAGACGCGATCCAGAAGGCGGCAAAGTCCCGCTACGGCGCTGAAAACGACATCCGCTGCGAAATCGATGCAAAGACCGGCGAGGCGCGGCTTTCGCGCGTGCTGGCGGTCGTCGACAACGTCGAGAACGACTCAACGCAGATCACGCTCGACGACGCTCAGCGCCGCAACAAGGACGCCAAGGTCGGCGACTTCATCGCCGAGCCCCTGCCGCCGCTCGATTTCGGCCGCGTTGCCGCGCAGAACGCCAAGCAGGTCATCGTGCAGAAAGTGCGCGAGGCCGAGCGTGAGCGCCACTTCAGCGAGTACAAGGATCGCATCGGCGAGATCGTCAACGGAACCGTGAAGCGTGTCGAATACGGCAACGTCATCGTCGATCTCGGACGCGCCGAGGGCATCATCCGCCGCGACGAGATGATCCCGCGCGAGAACGTGCGCTACGGCGACCGCATCCGCGCCTATATCTACGACGTGCGCCGTGAGCCGCGCGGCCCGCAGATCTTCCTGTCGCGCGCGCGTCCTGAGTTCATGTCGAAGCTGTTCGCGCAGGAAGTGCCGGAGATCTACGACGGCGTCGTCGAGATCAAGTCGGTCGCGCGCGATCCGGGCTCGAGAGCCAAGATCGCCGTTATTTCCAAGGATTCCTCGATCGATCCGGTTGGCGCCTGCGTCGGTATGCGCGGCTCGCGCGTGCAGGCGGTCGTCAACGAGCTGCAGGGCGAGAAGGTCGACATCATCCAGTGGAACCCGGATGCGGCGAGCTTCATTGTGAACGCTCTAGCCCCGGCCGAGGTGACCAAGGTCGTGCTCGACGAAGACAGCAACCGCATCGAGGTTGTGGTGCCGGAAAGCCAGCTTTCGCTGGCCATCGGACGCCGCGGCCAGAACGTGCGCCTTGCCTCGCAGCTGACGGGCTGGGACATCGATATCCTCACGGAGCAGGAAGAGTCCGAGCGGCGCCAGAAGGAGTTCGCCGAGCGCTCGAACCTGCTCATGGAAGCGCTCGACGTCGACGAGGTCATCGCACAGCTGCTCGTGACCGAGGGCTTCGCCTCGATCGAGGAAGTGGCCTACGTCGATCTCGGCGAGATCGCGCACATTGAGGGCTTCGACGAGAACACGGCGAACGAGATCCAGACGCGTGCGCGTGAGTACATCGAGAAGCAGGAAGCGGATCGCGATACCAAGCGCCGCGAGCTCGGCGTCGCCGATGAGATCGCCAAGGTGCAGGGCGTCACGACGGCGATGATGGTCGCCATGGGCGAAAACGGCGTCAAGACGCTCGAGGATCTCGCCGATTGCGCCACCGACGATCTCGTCGGCTGGACTGAGCGCAAGAAGGAAAAGGATTCCGAGCCTGTGCGGCACAAGGGAGTGCTCGAGGGCTTCGATATCACCCGCCAGGGTGCCGAGGAGATGATCATGTCGGCGCGCGTGCTCGCCGGCTGGATCAAGGCTGAAGACCTTGCGGCTCCGGCCGAAGAGGGCGAGGCCGAAGAAGGTGCTGAAGACGAGGCGGCGGCCGAAGGTGGCAGCGATGCCGCCTTGAAGGGCTAGCCGACAGATGTCGGCAAGGAGAGGATCATCGGATTGGGCGCTGAGCTCATCGAAGACGCGGAAGACGACGACGACAACGTGCGGGGCTCGCTCCGCCGCTGCGCCGTCACGCGTCAAGAGCTTGCGCCCGAAGAACTGATCCGCTTCGTCGCCGACCCGTCGGGGGCGATCGTCCCCGATCTTGCACGCAAGCTGCCCGGCCGTGGGGTGTGGCTCAAATGTGAGCGGCCCGTGGTAGAGTCAGCGGTGAAGGCCAACGCTTTCGCCAAGAGCCTCAAACGCCAGGTGAGTGCGTCGCCGGACTTGCCTCAGCAGATCGACGCCCTATTTTTAGGACGTATCCTCAACGCCCTGTCGCTGGCCAATAAAGCGGGCCTCGTCTCCACCGGAGCAGAAAAGGTGGAGAAGCTGCTCGACAGCGGACGTGCCGTGGCGCTTGTGCACGGGGCTGACGGAACCGCTGAGGGACGCCGTAAACTGGACCGCAAGTTCACGGCAATTCAAAGAGATAAAGGCCGCCCAGCCACGATTGTTGATTGGCTCACTATCGAACAATTGAGCTTGGCCATGGGCCGGTCAAATGTGGTACATGCTGGCCTCATACAAGGCGGAGCCACTGAACGGTTACTAAGCGAGGCCGAGCGCCTAAGGCGCTACCGGTGCGGATTTAGCGCATCCTGACCGCTGAGAAACAGGATTTCGGAGTTTGAACGAGAAGAGCATGACAGAGACCAAGGACACCACCGATAAGACTCTCCAAGGAAGCGGGCGCAAGCCGCTGTCGCTTCAGCGGACAGTCGAGAGCGGCCACGTCCGGCAAAATTTCAGCCACGGCCGTTCCAAGTCGGTAGTCGTCGAGAAGCGCAAGACGCGCAAGATCGCGGGACCGGGTGGAGCCGAGCCCGAGGTCGCTAGTCCTGCGCCGGTCGCGGAAGCTCCCGTTGCACGCCGAGCATCGAGCCCTGCGCCGGCACCGGCGCGAGAGCCGACGCCGGTCCCTGGACGCGGGCTGTCGAACGAAGAGCGCGATGCCCGTACCCGCGCCCTCGCTGCCGCGCGTCAACGCGATGATATCGAACGTGACGAGGAGCGCGCTCGCGCCGAGGTCGCTGCCGCGGCCGTTGCAGCAGCACCGCCGCCTCCGCCAGCTGCGCAGCAACCTGCCGCGTCGGCAGCCGTAAGCGAGGCCGCTTCGGCTCCCGTGACCTCGCGTCAGCCCGAGCATGCGCGCGCTCCCGATGCGCGCCCGCCGCAGCATAATCGTGAGCAGAGAGACAATCGCGACCATCGCGGTCCCGACTCGCGTGGGCCAGATTCCCGTGGTCCCGACTCTCGCGGTCCTGGAGCCGGCGGTCCGCGTGGTCCGCGTCCTGGCGGCGACAGCTCGCGCCCGCGTCCGTCCTACAACCCCGCGCTGCAGCCACGCGAAGGCGGTCGTCCGCGCGAGATCGACATTCCGGTGCCGAGCCGCGCCAAGCCGGATGTAGACGCGCCGAAGCGCATCGTACGTCCCG
>CALRVN010000288.1:0-5264 GCA_943371625.1 Hyphomicrobium sp. CS1GBMeth3 | reverse complement strand
ATCTTTGCAGTCGGACTTGCCGTGTTCTGGTGCGGCTTTCTGCGCGTCGGCGCCCAATCCGCGCTGCTGTTGGCGCCGCTCTCGGCGCTGACTTTGATCTGCGCCTGGGCCCTCACTGCATCGGGCGTCTAAATATCGTGATGACGATCGATTTGCGCGTCGCGAATGCTTGCGTTGCGCGCGCCGAAGACGTAGTGAACGAGTGATTGTGCGCTGCGATAATATCAGCTTAAGTGAGAGCTGAGCAGAGCCGCTCCCGGCCGCCCAGCAAACGGCCGCAGCGCTCCCGAGAGGTTCCAGCCTTGGCCGTCCGCCGCCTATACCCCGAGCAGCCTCTCAGCTTCGCGTTCACGCCGGAAAACCTGGCCTGGGCTAAGCGCGAGATCGCAAAATATCCCGCCGGAAAAGAAGCCTCTGCGGTGATTGCGCTGTTGTGGCGCTCCCAGGAGCAGGAAGGCTGGACCACCGAGCCCGCCATCCGCGCCATCGCCGATATGCTGGGCATGGCCTACATCCGCGTGCTCGAGATCGCGACGTTCTACACGATGTTCCAGCTTGCCCCGGTGGGCCGGAAGGCCCATCTGCAGGTATGCGGAACGACCCCGTGCATGCTGCGCGGCTCCGAGGCGCTGATCGAGATCTGCAAGGACCGCATCGCCGATCATCCGCACGAGCTTTCCGCCGACGGCGACTTCTCCTGGGAGGAGGTCGAGTGCCTTGGCTGCTGCGCCAACGCCCCCGTCGTTCAGATCGGCAAGGACACGTACGAGGATCTAGACCCGGAGCTGTTCGCGCGGCTGCTGCGTGACATCAAAACCGGCAAGCCCCTGAAGCCCGGCTCGCAGACTGGCCGTCGCGCCTCCTGCCCCGCCAGTGGCCCCACGACGTTGCTCGACGATAAGAAGCGCACGGAAAAGGTCTGAGGACACGAGAGAGCTGCGATGCTGCAGGACAAGGACCGCATCTTCCGCAACCTCTACGGCTTCCACGATTGGAAGCTCGCCGGGGCACGCGCGCGCGGTTCCTGGAGCGACACCAAGGCCCTCATCGACAAGGGCCAGGACTGGATCATCAACGAGGTGAAAGCCTCGGGTCTGCGCGGCCGCGGCGGCGCCGGCTTCCCGACCGGCCTCAAATGGTCGTTCATGCCCAAGAACGACCCGCGCCCGTCCTATCTCGTCATCAACGGCGATGAGTCCGAGCCAGGCTCGTGCAAGGACCGCGAGATCATGCGCCATGATCCGCACCTCTTGATCGAGGGTGCGCTCATCGCCTCCTTCGCCATGAAGGCGCACACCTGTTTCATCTACCTGCGCGGTGAGTTCATCCGCGAGCGCGAGCACCTACAGGCCGCTGTCGACGAATGCTATGCCGCCAAGCTGATCGGCAAGGACAACGCCAACGGCTGGGACTTCGACATCGTCGTCCACCACGGCGCCGGCGCCTACATCTGCGGCGAGGAGACGGCCCTCATCGAGTCGATCGAGGGCAAGAAGGGCATGCCCCGCCTCAAGCCGCCGTTCCCGGCCAACGTCGGCCTCTACGGCGCCCCAACGACGGTGAACAACGTCGAGAGCATCGCCGTCGTCCCCGATATTCTCCGCCGCGGCGGCACCTGGTTTGCCTCGCTCGGCAAGCCCAACAACACCGGCACCAAGCTGTTCCAGATCTCCGGCCACGTGAACAATCCGTGCGTCGTCGAGGAGGAAATGGGCATTCCGCTGCGCGAGCTGATCGACCGGCATTGCGGCGGCGTGCGCGGCGGCTGGGACAACCTGCTCTGCGTCATCCCGGGTGGATCGTCGATGCCGATGATCCCCGCTGACCAGTGCAACGACCTGACCATGGATTTCGACGCGCTGGTGAAGCTCAAGTCCGGCCTCGGCACCGCCGCCGTGATCGTCATGGACAAGTCCACCGACATCATCAAGGCCATCACCCGCATCGCTTATTTCTACAAGCACGAGAGTTGCGGCCAGTGCACGCCGTGCCGCGAAGGCACCGGCTGGATGTTCCGCGTGCTTGATCGCATGCAGCGCGGCGAGGCGGAGAAGCGCGAGATCGATCTGCTGTATAACGTGACCAAGCAGGTCGAGGGTCACACCATCTGCGCGCTGGGCGACGCTGCCGCGTGGCCGGTGCAGGGTCTCATCCGCAACTATCGACAAGTTATCGAGCAGCGCATTGACGCGCATCGCGCGGCGGTCAAAGAAGCCGCGGAATAATCGCAATCGACCGAAGGTTTGGACACGTGGACCTGCTGGCGCTGATCGTTGCTTCCTTCACGTTTTCGGCCATCGCCGGAGCGCTGCTGGTCGGCGCCCTCGGATACCTGATGCTCGGCTGGTTCGGCGCGGTGATCGGCGGCATCGTCGGATACTCGTTCGGCTTCTGGCACGCGCAGAGCTACGCGGGGCTGCCGTTGTCGCCGTACGCCAAGGGCTGGGTGTCGCTGGGGCTGTTCATCGGCGGGCTCGCCGTGCTCGCCATTGCAACGCGATGATGTGGTGATCGGGTAGACACATGACGACGAAGCCAATCATCATCGACGGCAAGCAGATCGAGGTCGAGCCCGGGACCACGATCCTTCAGGCCTGCGAGATGGCCGGCGTCGAGATCCCGCGCTTCTGCTACCACGAGCGTCTGTCGATCGCCGGCAACTGCCGCATGTGCCTCGTCGAGGTGGAAGGCATTCCCAAGCCGATCGCCTCCTGCGCCATGGGCGTCACCGACCTGCCGCCCAACAAGGACGGTGCACCGCGCAAGGTTCTGACCGCCAGCCCGATGGTCAAGACGGCACGCGAAGGCGTGATGGAATTCCTGCTCATCAATCATCCGCTCGACTGCCCGATCTGCGATCAGGGCGGCGAGTGTGACCTGCAGGATCAGGCGATGGCCTTCGGCGTCGGCGGCTCGCGCTATCAGGAGAACAAGCGCGCGGTCGAAGAGAAGTACATCGGCCCGCTCATCAAGACCTTCATGAACCGCTGCATCCACTGCACGCGCTGCGTCCGTTTCATGACGGAAGTGGCCGGCATCGAGGAACTCGGCGCTATCAGCCGCGGCGAGGACATGGAGATCACGACCTACCTCGATCGCGGGATCCTGTCGGAGATGTCTGCCAACGTGAACGACCTCTGCCCGGTCGGCGCGCTGACGCATCGCCCGTGGTCGTACATCGCCCGCCCGTGGGAGCTCGAGAAAACCGAATCCGTCGACGTCATGGACGCGCTCGGATCGGCGATCCGCGTCGACGCTCGTGGCCCGACGGTGCTGCGCGTCCTTCCGCGCAACAACGACGACGTCAACGAGGAATGGATATCCGACAAGACGCGCTTCGCCTGTGATGGACTGCGCACGCAGCGTCTCGATCAGCCTTACGTGCGCCAGGGCGGCCGCCTGCGCCCCGCAAGCTGGGATGAAGCGCTGGCCCTCGCCGCGCAGAAGCTCAAGGCCGCCGCGCCCGACCGCATCGGCTTCATCGCCGGCGATCTCGCCAGCGCCGAGGAGATGTTCGCATTCAAAGACCTGGCGACGCGACTCAAGGTCAAGAGCATCGACTGCCGCCAGGACGGCGCCAAGCTCGATCCGGCACTCGGCCGCGCCAGCTATCTGTTCAACGCCACCATTGCCGGCATCGACGAGGCCGATGCCATCCTGCTCGTCGGCACCAACCCGCGCCTGGAAGCGGCCGTGCTCAACGCCCGCATCCTGAAGCGCTGGCGCCAGGGCGGCGTTGCCGTCGGCGTCATCGGCGAGCAGGCGCCGCTCACCTACAAGTACGACTACCTCGGCGCCGGCGGACAGACACTGCAGGAAGTGGCCGACTCGAAGCATTCGTTCGCCGCGGTCCTGAAGAACGCAAAGCGGCCACTGATCATCGTCGGATCGGGAGTCGCCGCACGTCCCGACGGTGCCGCCATCCTCGGCACCGCTGCGCGCATCGCGCTGGCCGCCGTCGAGGGCAAGGATGCTGCCGGCTGGAATCCATTCAGCGTGCTGCACACCGGGGCTTCGCGCGTCGCCGGGCTCGACCTCGGCCTGGTGCCCGCCAAGGGTGGCCTCGACGTCGCCGGCCAGATCAACGCAGCCGCACGCGGCAAGCTCGACGTGCTCTATCTGCTCGGCGCCGACGAGATCGACGTGCCAGCCGGCCCGACCTTCGTCATCTACCAGGGCCACCACGGCGACCGCGGCGCCCACCGCGCCGACGTCATCCTTCCCGGCGCCGCCTACACCGAAAAGAGCGGCACCTACCTCAACACCGAAGCGCGCGTTCAGATGGGCGCGCGTTGCGTCTTCCCGCCCGGCCAGGCCAAAGAGGATTGGGCGATCCTGCGCGCGCTGTCGGGCAGCATCGGCAACGCGTTGCCCTACGATACGCTCGCCCAGCTGCGCGCCGAAATGTACAAGGACGTGCCGGCGTTCGCCCGCGTCGAGACAGTCGCCGCTGCGCCGCTCGATGGCGTCACCGCGCTGAGCCGCTTGACCGGCACCATCGCCGCCGACGCGTTCGTCTCGCCGGTCAAGGATTTTTACCTCACCAACCCCATCGCGCGCGCGTCCGCCGTCATGGCCGAGATGAGCGCCCTGAAGAAGACCACGCAAGACTCGCCGCGCCTCAAGGCGGCCGAGTAGGAAAGACGCTGAGATGACCGACAGCTCCTGGCAGCTCTGGTGGGATTACGGCCTGTGGTTCGCCGCGATCGTCGGCTGGAGCCTGCTGACGCTCGTCGGCCTGCTGGTCATCATCGCCTTCCTGCTGCTGATGGACCGCAAGGTCTGGGCCGCCGTGCAGATGCGCCGTGGTCCCAACGTCGTCGGCATCTTCGGGCTGCTGCAGTCATTCGCCGACCTGATCAAGTTCGCGCTCAAGGAGCCGGTAATCCCGGCCGGCGCCAACAAAGGCGTGTTCCTGCTGGCGCCGATCGCCACGGCAACCTTTGCGCTCGCCTCCTGGGCGGTCATCCCGGTCAACGAGAACGCCTGGGGCAAATGGGTCATCTCCGACCTCAACGTCGGCATCCTCTACCTGCTCGCGCTCTCCTCGCTCGCCGTCTACGGCATCATCATGGGCGGTTGGGCGTCGAACTCGAAATACCCGTTCATGGGCTCGCTGCGCTCCGCCGCTCAGATGGTCTCCTACGAGGTTTCCATCGGCTTCGTCATCGTCACCGTCATTCTATGCGTCGGTTCCCTGAACCTCACCGACATCGTCAACGCCCAGAAGACCGGCATCGGCACCCACGCGGGGCTCCCGGCTT
>CALRVN010000287.1:0-5285 GCA_943371625.1 Hyphomicrobium sp. CS1GBMeth3 | reverse complement strand
AAGGACGGCAAGATCGCCGAGAAGCCGTTCCTCGACCTCACCAAGAACAGCCCGCTCGGCACAGAAGTTCAGACTGGCTTCGTCGAGCAGGGCCTGTGGGCCGTCGCCTTCGACCCGAAGTTCAAGGACAACGGGTACTTCTACGTCAGCTACGCATCGCTGCCGTTCAACGGCGCGCACATCATCGCGCGCTACACAGTTGATCCCAAGAGCCCCGACGAAGTGACGGTCGAGCAGGCCAACAAGTCGGTCAAGGTGATCATGAACATTCCCCAGCCGTACTATAACCACTACGGCGGCGGCATCGAATTTGGTCCTGATGGCTATCTCTATATCGGCAAGGGTGACGCCGGCTGGGAGGGCGATCCGCTCGACGCCGGCCAGTCGAAGAACATGCTGTGGGGCAAACTGCTGCGTATCGACGTCAACACGCCGGACGACGTTGCCTACAAGATCCCCGACAGCAACCCATTCGCGAAGGCCCATCAGGATCGCATGATGACCCTGTTCGGCATCACCGAAGAGGGCTTCTCCAAGATCCACATGGGCGCCCGTCCCGAGATCTTCTCTTACGGTCTGCGCAACCCTTACTCGATCCGCTTCGACAAGAAGAACGGCAGCATGTTCATTGCTGACGTCGGCCAGAACCACCTCGAGGAGATCGACTGGCAGCCGGCCGGCGGCAAGGGTGGAGAGAACTACGGCTGGAAGCACAACATGGGCACTCACTGTCATCCGGCGACCGGGCCGAACGACAAGTGCCCCATCGTCGGCACGCTTCCGGTTGCCGAGTATCCGCACCAGGAACCCTATCCGGGTGCAGAGAAGCTGAAGGACGGCTGGGGCTGCTCCGTCATGGGTCTCGGTGTCGCCAACTACGGCGGCATGGAAGGCGTCTTCCTGACCGGCGACTGGTGCTCGGGCCGCATCTTCGGCACGGGCTGGGACGGCAAGAAGTGGCAGCTGCAGGAGCTGGCGCAGACGTCGCTGCAGTTCACGTCGGGTAACGTCGACGAGGACGGCACCGTTCTGGCGGTCAACTGCGACTGCTTCTACACGGACGACAAGGGACCGACGGCCAACCCGCCGGGCGCACTGTGGCGCATCGTGCCGGCCGACAAGGTCCCCGCTGGTGCCGAGGTCGCGAAGACGAAGAAGTAACAGCTTCGAATTCTGCGATCCGCTACTTGCTCAGGGCCCCTCGCACCCGTCTGTCGAGGGGCCCTGGTGCATTCATGCAATGCGCTCAGGAAGCCCTCATCCATGCCCGTTAAATCGCGTTCCTACCGTGCGCTCGTTCTAGCCGTGGCAGCCGTCGCCGCGACGGTCCCTGCACTCGCGGTCGAATTCAAAAATGCGCTTGATGACTCACCGATCGACATGAGTCCCATCAAGGGCGAGACGTTCACCGACGCGGTGAAGTCGTTCCAGGAGACCGGCAAGAACCCCTACGTCGGCAACGCCGATGCGGTCGCCGAGGGCAAGAAGCTCTACGACGACAACTGCCAGGTCTGTCACAAGCCGGACGCCTCGGGTGGCATGGGACCAAACCTCATCGACGACGTAGCCATTAATACACGCGCCAATACCGACATCGGAAAATTCGAGATCATCCATTCCGGTGCCGCCGGCGCCATGCGGCCGTTCTCCAAGCGCGGAATCACGCAGGATCAGATCCTGAAGATCGTCGCCTTCATCGACTCCTTGAAAAAATGAAGGGGGTCGGCGAGCATTGGTGATGCACCCCCTCCTGGTTCTCAACATTGTCGGCCTGACGCCCGAGCTGATTGGGCCGCATACGCCTAATCTCGCGCGCTTGGCCGAGCGTGGCGGATTGCGCTCGTTGCGTACCGTCACGCCGGCCGTGACGTGCTCGGTCCAGGCCACGTTTCTCACCGGCCTGCCGCCGGGCGGGCACGGGGCCGTAGGCAACGGCTGGCTGTTCCGCGATCTGTATGAGATCTGGCTGTGGCGGCAGTCTAACCGGCTGCTCGCCGGCGAACGTGTGTGGGATGCCGGCAAGAAGCGTGACGCGCGCTTCACCTGCGCCAACATGTTCTGGTGGTACAATATGGCGTCGAGCGCGGATTATGCCGTGACGCCGCGCCCGATCTACAAGGCCGACGGGCGCAAGGTCCCCGACTGCTATGCGCAGCCATCCACGCTCCGCGATGAGCTCACGGCAAAGCTGGGTGCATTTCCGCTATTCTCGTTCTGGGGCCCGGCGACATCGATCAGCTCGACGCGCTGGATCGCGGATGCGTCGCTGCACGTCATGGCGACGCGCAACCCGACGCTCACCCTCGCCTATCTGCCGCATCTCGACTACGGCCTGCAGCGGCTCGGCCCCGACGATCCCGCGATTGCGCAAGATCTCGCCGAGGTCGATGCGGTGGCCGGCACCTTGATCGATGCCGCCGAAGGGTCGGGACGCAACGTGCTGATCGTGTCCGAGTACGGGATCGTGCCCGTGCGCAAGCCGGTGCATATCAACCGCGCGCTGCGCGAGGCGGGCCTCCTCGCCGTGCGTGACGAGCAGGGCGGGGAGCTGCTCGATCCACCGCAGTCGCGCGCATTTGCGGTCGCCGACCATCAGGTGGCCCATGTCTATGTCGGCGACCCCGATGATGTTGCGAAAGTGCGCGAGCTGATCGAGCGCCTCGAAGGCGTTGCCGAGGTCTGGGGCGACGCAGAGAAGCGCGCCAACGGTCTCGATCACGAGCGATCGGGCGAGCTGGTGGCGATCGCCAAGCCGGATGCGTGGTTCACCTATTACTATTGGCTGGATGACAGCCGTGCGCCGGACTTCGCCCGCACCGTCGAGATACATCGTAAGCCCGGCTACGACCCCGTCGAGCTGTTCCTCGACCCCGCAATCAGGTGGCCGCGGCTGTCGATCGGCTGGCGGCTGCTCAAGCGCATGCTCGGCATGCGCGTGCTGATGGACGTCATTCCGCTCGATGCCTCGCTGGTCCGCGGCTCGCACGGCCGCGCGGATACGCCGTATGACCTCAGTCCGGTGGTGCTGTCATCGGCGCCCGATCTGCTGCCCGCCGGGGTCGTCGAGGCGACCGACGTGAAGCAGCTCATGCTCGATCATGTCTTTGGCAAGCGGGTGAGCGCGCGCAACGGGGCTGACGCCCAGGAGCTGCGGCCATGAACGACGCCGAAGAACGTGTCATCCTCGTCGACCGCGACGATCGTCCGCTGGGGACGGCGCCGAAGCTCGAAGCGCATCTGCGCGGCGATCTCCATCGCGCGTTCTCGGTACTGATCCACGACGGCGCCGGCAACATGCTTCTGCAGAAGCGCCATGTCGCCAAATACCACTCGGGTGGCCTATGGACCAACGCCTGCTGCGGCCACCCGCGCCCTGGTGAGGACACGCTATCCGCGGCGCAACGGCGCCTGGCGGAGGAGATGGGCATCTCCTGTCCGCTCGAGCCGATGCAGGCATTCGCCTATCGCGCCGACGTCGGCAGCGGACTGATCGAGCACGAGTTCGTGCACCTGTACTCGGGCCGCTGGAATGGCAGCGTCGCGCCAGATCCCGCGGAGGCCGAAGCCCACGCTTGGCAGCCAGCGTCCTCGGTCCGCGAGCAAATCTCCGCCGACCCGGACCGCTTCACAGCCTGGTTCCGCCTCTACCTCTGCGACCTGCACCTCGCGTGAGGAGTTGCGAGCTCGCCGTCCGGACTTTATTGGGAGCACAGATCCCAATCTTGAAGCCGGCGGAGAGGCCAAGCGATGGCGAGCAAGAAGCCAGACCCAGACCGGCCGCGGCCCCTCCTGACGTTCGATGCTGACTTCGAGCCCGGTGAAGCGCTTCAGGTTTACCTCTGGGCCGAGCATCGCTCGCGCTCGAAGATCCGCTTCGAGATTGGCCCCGATGTCCTGAGCAACGTTCTTGGTGGCGCGACCCCGTCCAGTGACATTGAGAACGTCGCACTCTGCCAGCGCCAGCGCCGTCGCATCACCGCCGCCTGCAGCAACGCCCTGCGCCATTCGGCCCGCAACGAAATCCGCCTGCAGCCCGGCGATTTCGACTGACCCCAGCCGTCCACCACGCGCCGTTGAACCATCTCCCGCGAACCGCGTTGTATCGATCGAGTGAGCATTGGAACGCACCCAACGCTCGCCCAAGGAGGCGTCCCCCCGCCTCCCATTGAGCCCCGGCCCCGAGAGCGGCCGGGGCTTTTTCCTTATTTCAGACTAAAGCCGGCGAAACCCGCCATCTGCACACGGCTCGACGTAAACGAGGCTGGCTGTCCGATCGCCGAACAGAGACGTTAGAGCTCGCTCGAATTGCCGATAGATGGCATCGAGGGCATCGTCCTGCGCATAGAGCTCCAGCAACTTGGCTTCCACGGATCTGGTCAGGGTGGCCTTGTGCCAACGGTGGCCGAGCAGCTTGTCCGCGACACCTGCGACCGGCGCCGGAATGAGGCTGTCGATCCAAAGCAATAGCCCGCTGATTGGCAACGCGGCCGTCCGGCAGAACGGGGGCACGCGCCAAAGGATCGAGCGCCGCCGCAACTGATCGATGAGCTTGTCACGCGGGGTGCGAATGATCACGACGTCAATTTGCTTGGCGGCGGCCAGATCAGTCCTCAGCGTGGGTCTGGTCTCGATCGAGGCGTCCAAGTCATTCAGAGCGAGCGGCACGCTCGCCGCCTTTTGCCAGCATGCGTAGGTGATATCGCAGGCGTCTCCCCCCGCGGGTATCGTCAAAATCCGCCTATGCCGGCAATGGCTTGGCCGACTGTTGAATTTGATGCAGCTGATCCAGAAAGTAATTTTCCCACTCTTGGGCGCGGCCATCCCAGCTGACCAAGTCGGGGTGGTGCAGACACTCTCGATGGTATCGCATCCAGACGTCGTCTTCCGTTAGAAGCTTCACGATCGCCTGCCCCATGTCGCGTTCCGATGTTGCGACCCACCCGGTGCGATCGTGCAGCACGCGCTCCTTCAGTGCGCCAAACCCCATCGTCACGGTGGGGAGTCCAGCGACCGCGCCTTCAACGCATAGATTGTTGTAGGTCTCCTGGAAGTGCCCCGGGATCAGAAGCGCGCGTGCTGCCTTCATCTGCTCCATGAGCGTTGACCAAGGCTGTGTCCCCACGAGCTCGATGTTGGCTGCTTCCAGATCCCGTCGTGTCAGAAAGCCGACGTGCTTTGGCTCAGTGACCTCCGCCGTCACCAGCAGCCTTGCGGCCGGTACGGCCGGAGCCACGATGCGGCGCCAGGCGCGTACGACCATCGCCAAGTTGCGGCTCGCGTACGAC
>CALRVN010000286.1:0-5301 GCA_943371625.1 Hyphomicrobium sp. CS1GBMeth3 | reverse complement strand
TCATCCGCCGGCAGCGAGGCGGCGAAGGACAATGTCGTCTACCTGATCGACGGATGGGTGCCCGGCTCGACAGCGGCGCCATTCGTTCCGGTCGCCGAGCCGGAGGCGCGACCCGAACCTCGGCGAGAGCGTGAGGCCGAGGTGAAGTGCGGCAAGAACTACAAGAAGGTTCGCGGAGAATGCGTGCTGCTGCAGAACTGCGGCGCCAACGCCTATCGCAGCCCCGAGGGCGACTGCTACTGCAACAAGAACTACGAAATGAAGGGCAGCAGCTGCGTGAGACGCCAGCAGAAAAAGCCGGCCGTCGTCGACAACTGCCCGGGCGACAGTGTGCTGCGGAACGGCAAATGCGTGAAAGAGGAAGAGCCGGACTTCAAGCCGCCGGTCAAGTGTACGGGCGGGCAGCTCTACAGTCTCAGCCAGCAGCGTTGCGCGTGCCAGGACGGACTGAAGTGGAACGGGCAGCGCTGCTACGCGCCGTAACGGTTGGCAGCACAGGCGGGCCGCTGCGGGTCCGCCTGTGACGCTTCATGTGCGTTCTGTGATCAGCCCTTCGGCTTCGGGGGCGGATTGGAGAAGCAGGCAGTCGGGTGCGTGTCATCCGATTTGCCCGGCATGTAGAGACAGCCGCAGTAGGACAAGCCTTCGCAACACGCAGTCGTCGTCTTGCCATCGCAATCGCGGCGCGGGCCCTTAACGGCCGCCTTGAGCTTGTCGACGACGGGGACGATCGGCGATTTCGTGGTCTGGTAGGTGCCCTTCCGCGCCGGAGCTTCGGCGTTCGAGGGAGGAGCTAACGCGATGCCGCCCAATATGAGAGCGGTGGCGAGAAATGCGCCGAGACGAAAATTTTTCAAAGACTTAATCAAGTTTATCTCCGTGGGTTTCTAGTCGAAGCGCCGCATTCGATTGCGAGCGCCAGGAGATATTGCGGCGCGCGACGATGCTCAGCTGTTTCGCAGGGAACACCTCTCGACACCGTTCAGTCAGCCGCAAAGCTTCGAGTTGGAGAGTAGTGGCTGGCTCGGCGTCGCGCGCTTTGTTCGCACCGAACCTTAGGGCAGAGGGACGCCGGTAGCGGTGAAGGTTGCGCGCTGGCGTTCGGCGACGGTCGCGAGATCGAAATCGTCGATGGTCTCGTTGAAGAGGCGGTACCAATTCTGACGCGCGCCCAGGTGCAGGAACACGCCGCCGAGGCCGATGGCGGCGCGGTCCATGAAGACGAATTCGGGCGGCACTTTCACCGGCCCTTTCTCCTTCAGGATGCGGTGCACGGTCATGGCCTCGCGGCGGCCGTACTCGCCAGGGGTCGTGTCCTCGGCGATGGCGCGCTCGCGGTCGTCGAGGAGCGGGCCGTAGATGAAGCGTGCCCAAAGAGTCAGCCCGTCGATGAGGTCGGACGACAGGCTGCCGAAGCCCCAGGTCTCGTACGCATGCACGATGCGATCGCGGTCGCCAGCGAGCAGTCCGCGGTAGAGGTCGATCACGCCCTGCACGAACGGCGGGCGGAAGCTGCGGATGCAGCCGTAGTCGAGCAGGTTGATGCCGGCGGGCCTGCAGCCCTCCTCGAAGACCGTGTAGTTGCCGAGATGCGGATCGCCGTGGATGACGCCGTAGTGGCTGAACGGAAACCACCAGGCGCGGAACATGGCGCGGGCGATGGCATTGCGGTCGGTCAGCGGCGCGGGCTTGTAGTCGAGCAGCTTGTTGCCATCGAGCCAGGTCATGGTCAGCAGTCGCTTGGTGGACAGCTCGTCCTCGATCTGCGGCACGCGAACGAGTGGGTCGCCATCGAAGATGCGGTCATAGAGCTGCGTGTGGCGCGCTTCGAGCTCGTAGTCGAGCTCCTCGCGCAAGCGAGCTGAAATTTCCTTCAGGATGTCGGCGGTATCGACGGCCGGGTTCATGCGCGCGTGGATGGCGAAGATGGCCCTGAGCTGCACGAGGTCGGCTTCGACCGCGGAGGCCATGTCGGGGTACTGCAGCTTGACGGCGAGGGCGCGCCCATCGAGTGACGTGGCGCGGTGGACCTGGCCGAGCGAAGCGGAGGCTGTCGCTTCGACATCAAACTTTGAGAATCGCGTCGCCCAGTCGGGGCCGAGTTCCGCCTGCATGCGGCGTTTGGCGAACGCAGGGCCCATGGGAGGAGCCGCGGACTGGAGCTGCGTCAGCTCGCTCGCGTACTCGGCGGGGAGTGCCTCGGGGATCGTGGAAAGCAGCTGGGCCACTTTCATCAGCGGCCCTTTGAGACCGCCGAGCGCGGCAGCGAGGTCGGCGGCACCGCGGGAGCGGTCGTGCTCGACGCCGAAGAGGCGCTCACCGGCAACGCGCGCGGCAACGGCGCCGACGTTGGCACCGACTTTCACGTAGCGGGCGGCGCGGGCGGAGAAGCGGTTCTCTTCGTTGCTCATGGCCTCACGCATATCGGGGGCGCGGAGCGCAACGGCAAGTGCTTAAGCTAAAGGCCGCGCGAGCATAGCAGTGACGGGCGTCAGACGGCGACTTGGGTGCCGACCTCGACGACGCGATCGGTCGGGATCTGGAAGTAGGTAGTCGCGTCCTGGGCGCTACGCGCCAGCCCGACGAACAGCCTGTCCTGCCAACCCGGCATTTCCGACTTTGGCGTCGTGCGGAGATTTCGCCGCGACAGGAAGAAGGACGTGGCGCCGATGTCGATGTTGAGATCCTTGCGGCGGCAGACCTCGAGGATCTTCGGCACGCTCGGCGTTTCCATGAAGCCGTAGCGGGCAACGACGCGGACGAACGTGTCGGTCACGCGCTCCACGGTGACGCGCTCGTAACGCGGCACGCGCGGAACGTCCTCGGTGCGGATCGAGAGGATGACGTTGCGCTCGTGCAGGACGCGGTTGTGCTTCAGGTTATGCATCAGCGCGGTCGGTGCTGCGGTGGCATCGGCGGTGAAGAACACTGCGGTGCCGGGTACGCGATGCGGCGGCTTTGCTTCCAGTTTGCGCAACAGCCAGTCGAGATCGGCCTCGTTCTTGCGCGTTTGGCGGGCGAGGAGACGCGAGCCGCGCACCCACGTTACCATGATCAGGCCCACGCAAGCGGCCATCAGCAACGGTACCCAGGCGCCTTCGAGGATCTTCAGCATGTTGGCGGCAAAGAACGCCTGCTCGATGAACAGCAGCGGCACGATGAGAGCTGCGGTGTGCCAGATGCTCCAGCCCCACATGCGCCAGATGACGAAGAAGGCGATGAGCGAGGTGATCACCATCTCGGCGGTGACGGCGACGCCGTAAGCGGCGGCAAGGCTGGAGGAGCTCTTGAACAGCAGCACCATGAACAGCACGGCGATGAGGAGCAGCCAGTTGACGCGCGGCATGTAGATCTGGCCGGCCATGCTCTCGGAGGTGTGCTTGATGCCGAGGCGGGGCAGGAGGCCGAGCTGAATGGCCTGGCGGGTCAGCGAGAAGGCGCCGGTGATCACAGCCTGGCTGGCGATGATGGTGGCTGCCGTCGCGAGGAGGACCATCGGTACGAGGGCCCACTCGGGATAGAGCAAGTAGAACGGGCTATGAATGGCCTGAGGATTGGCGAGGACGAGCGCACCTTGGCCGAAGTAGTTGGCGATGAGCGCCGGGAGCACGAAGTAGAGCCACGCGGTCTGGATGGGTTTGCGGCCGAAGTGGCCGAGATCGGCGTAGAGGGCTTCGGCGCCGGTGACGGCCAGGAAGACGAGGCCAAGCACCGTCAGACCGACGACGCCGTGACTGATGACGAACTTGAAGCCGTAGTACGGATTGAGGGCAACGAGCACATCGGGGTTGCCGACGATGTTCGAGATGCCGCCGACGAAAAGGGCGGCGAACCATATGAGGGTGATGGGACCGAACCAGGCCGCCACCTTGGCGGTGCCGTGTGACTGCACGGCGAAGAGGCCGATGAGGATGACGACGGTGAGCGGGAGCACTGCATGATCGAAGTGCGGTGAGACGAGGTGCAAACCTTCGACCGCGGACAAGACGGATATGGCTGGTGTGATGACCGCGTCGCCGTAGAAGAACGCGGCGCCGGCGATGCCGAGGCCCATGATCACCGACGAGCTTCGCTTGGCGACCGACTGGCCGAGAGCCATGAGCGCGAAGATGCCGCCCTCGCCGCGGTTGTCCGCGCGCATGAGGATGAACACGTACTTCAAGGTCACGATGAGGAGCAGCGCCCAGGTGATCAGCGACAGAACGCCGAACACAGCCTCGCGGCCGGCGAAGCTCGACCCCTTGGCGGCGATGATCGCTTCCTTGAACGCGTAGAGCGGGCTCGTTCCGATGTCGCCATAGACGACACCGATCGAGCCGACGACCAGCGCCCAATAGTTCTGATGCGGAACGCCGTCAGGCGGCCCCTGGTCGGCGCCCCTGATCGCCGACTGCGATTGTGCCACGTCGGCACCTCACATGTAGCTAGCTGCAGTGCAGCAATGGCGGCCGCTTCTAACCCCTAATTCCCGATAAGGGAACGTGCCATAACGGCTAGCGGCAAAGCTTTGTAGCCTTGACAATAGCCCAAGATTCTGAAGCGGGAGGAAAGCCTACGGGGCCGATTTGCAATGCAAACACCCGGCCCCGCGCTGTCGGCCTATGTATGGGAAACCTGAAGCCGCGGTTCAAGCCCGTGCGTCGGCGCCTTCCAACTCGTCGATCATACCTTCGATCACCTTCAAGCCCTTGTTCCAGAACTCCGGCTTGGACGCATCCAGTCCGAACGGGGCCAGCAACTCTGAGTGGTGCTTGGAGCCGCCGGCCTTGAGCATATCGAAGTACTTGGTGACGAAGCCGGGATGCGCCTCCTGGTAGAGGCCGTAGAGCGAGTTCACCAGGCAGTCGCCGAACGCATATGCGTAGACGTAGAACGGCGAGTGGATGAAGTGCGGGATGTAGGCCCAGAACACTTCGTAACCCGGCTTCAGCTCGATCGCCGGTCCTAGGCTCTCGGCTTGCACCTCGAGCCAGATGGCGCCGAGCTGGTCGGGCGTCAGCTCGCCCTGACGGCGCGCTTCGTGCAGCCGGCGCTCGAAGGTGTAGAACGCGATCTGACGCACGACCGTGTTCAGCATGTCCTCGACCTTGCCGGCGATGAGCGCCTTGCGCTCGCGTGCATCGTGGGTCTGTTTCAACAGCGCCTTGAAGGCGAGCATCTCGCCGAACACGGACGCGGTCTCGGCGAGCGTAAGCGGTGTCGACGCGAGCAGCGCACCCTGCGGGCGTGCCAGCATCTGGTGCACGCCGTGTCCGAGCTCGTGCGCGAGGGTCATCACATCGCGCGGCTTGCCGAGGTAGT
>CALRVN010000285.1:0-5303 GCA_943371625.1 Hyphomicrobium sp. CS1GBMeth3 | reverse complement strand
GATCGCGGCGGTGCCCCTGCTGATCAAGGCCGGCCGATGATCACTCTTCTCGCGATGGGCGCCGTCGCGCTCGCGCGCCACCTCAGATCGCGCCGCGGCGATGCCGGGGTGCCCGCAGATTTAGACTGAGCATTTGATAACGGAGACGCTTATGCAACCTCTCGGAACCGTAGACCTCTACCTCACCATTTTCGCCGCCGTGGTGCTGCCGCTGATCCTGGTGGCCAACCTGACCGGCGGGGTGCGCTCATCGCCCGCAAGCGCCTACCTGTGGCGTGACCACCCGACCTTCATGTGGCTGTCGATGGTCATTCTCGGGGTGTTGTCCCTGTTCTCGCTCGTGCAGCTCGCCGGTCACTATGGGATCGTCTCAGGCGCGGTGGCCGAAACGGCGATGACGGTGATCGGCATTCCCTTCCTGGTGCTGGCCATCGCCGAGATCTGGCTGGGCGGCCGGATCGCGGTGCAGTACCTGCGCAACCGCCGGGCCGCGGGCTAATAAAGCCGAGGGCGGCCCGAAACGTCGCAGTTCGGGCCGTCCGCGCCTGCGTTTGCAGCGCCGAAACCTCATGCTATGAGCCCTTATGGGCGCGCTTCTGGGTGGCGCGCCGCGTTCGAGGGACCATCATGAAGGACATCATCGAAGAGCTTGAGAAGCGCCGGGCTAATGCACGTCTCGGCGGCGGGCAGGTCCGCATCGACGCGCAGCACAAGCGCGGCAAGCTGACCGCTCGCGAACGCATCGAGCTCTTGATGGACGAGAACTCGTTCGAGGAGTTCGACACCTTCGTCGAGCACCGCTGCACCGAATTCGGCATGGAGAAGAACAAGACCCCGGGCGATGGCGTCGTGACCGGCTGGGGCACGATCAATGGCCGCGTCGTCTACGTTTTCGCCAAGGACTTCACCGTGCTCGGCGGCTCCCTTTCCGAGAGCCACGCGCGCAAGATGACCAAGATCCAGGACATGGCGCTGAAGAACCGGGCGCCGATCATCGGTCTGTTCGATGCCGGCGGCGCGCGCATCCAGGAGGGCGTCGACGCTCTCGGCGGTTACGGCGAAGTGTTCACGCGCAACGTCATGGCCTCGGGCGTGATCCCGCAGATTTCCGTCATCATGGGACCGTGCGCCGGCGGCGACGTCTACTCGCCCGCGATGACCGACTTCATCTTCATGGTGAAGGACACGAGCTACATGTTCGTGACCGGCCCTGACGTCGTGAAGACGGTGACGAACGAGACGGTGACCGCCGAGGAGCTGGGCGGCGCCAAGGTGCACACGTCGAAGTCCTCGGTCGCCGACGGCGCCTACGAGAACGACGTCGAGGCGTTGCTGCAGATGCGCCGCCTGCTAGATTACCTGCCGTCGAACAACAAGTCGGGCGTACCGACGCTGCCGACCTCGGACAGCCCCGACCGGCACGACGAGTCGCTCGATACGCTGATCCCGGACAATCCCAACAAGCCGTACGACATGAAGGAGCTGATCCTCAAGGTCGCGGACGAGGGCGATTTCTTCGAGATCCAGGAGGCCTACGCCAAGAACATCATTACGGGCTTCGTGCGCATGGAAGGCCGCACGGTGGGCGTCGTCGCCAACCAGCCGATGGTGCTCGCGGGCGTGCTCGACTCGGATGCCTCGCGCAAGGCGGCGCGCTTCGTGCGCTTCTGCGACTGCTTCGAGATCCCGATCCTCACCTTCGTCGACGTGCCGGGCTTCCTTCCGGGCACAGCGCAGGAGTACGGCGGCCTGATCAAGCACGGCGCCAAGCTGCTCTACGCCTATACCGAGGCGACGGTGCCGAAGATCACCGTCATCACGCGCAAGGCGTACGGCGGCGCCTACGACGTGATGAGTTCAAAGCACATCCGCGGCGACATCAACTACGCGTGGCCGACGGCCGAGATCGCGGTCATGGGCGCCAAGGGTGCGGTCGAGGTGCTGTATCGCGCCGAACTGTCGGACCCGGAGAAGATCAAGGCGCGCATCGACGAGTACCAGAAGCGCTTCGCCAACCCGTTCGTGGCGGCCGAGCGCGGGTATATCGACGAGGTGATCCTGCCGCACGGCACGCGCCGGCGCGTCTGCCGGGCGCTCAACATGCTGCGCAACAAGACGCTCGAGAACCCCTGGAAGAAGCACGACAATATTCCGCTTTAGGTTTGAGCTGACACGAGCGGAAAAGGAAGCTTCTGTCCGGCAAGCGTTGAACGAGTGGTGGGCCGGCGGTCCAAGCGCAGCTTGGCTTCGCCAAGACCGCCGGGGCCTTGGGCCCTGAGCACGGCACGCTTCGCGTGCCGTGCTGAAGTGAGCGGATGACCTCGACAACTGTGCTCTCAGCGTGAGTGGCTCCCGATGATCATCGACCTTAAGGGCAAGACGGCGTTGGTGACGGGCTCGACGGAGGGCATCGGGCGGGCCATCGCGAAGGGCCTCGCGGAGTCCGGCGCCGCGGTGATCATCAACGGCCGCAAGCCGGAGAAGGTCGAAGCGGCGGTGGGCAAGCTCGCGGCCGAGATTGCCGGCGGCAAGGTGCGGGGCGTCGCTGGCGATGTCGGCACGGCGGAAGGCTGTGCGGCGCTCGTAGCTGCGGCCGGTGCGGTCGACATCCTGATCAACAATGCCGGTGTCTATGCTCCGCAGCCGTTCTTCGACATCCCCGATGCCGAGTGGATGCGATATTTCGAACTCAATGTGATGTCGGGCGTCCGGCTATCGCGCGCGCTGCTGCCCGGCATGATCGAGCGCAAATGGGGCCGCGTTGTTTTCATCTCCTCGGAGTCGGGCGTGCAGATCCCGCCGGAGATGATGCACTATGGCATGACCAAGACGGCGCAGCTGGCCATCTCGCGCGGGCTTGCCGAGCTTGCGTCGGGAACGGGCGTCACGGTGAATACGGTGCTGCCGGGGCCGACGCGGTCCGAAGGTGTCGAGGAGTTTCTCGCGGCGATGGCGAAGCAGGCCGGGCAGTCGGTGGATGAGGCTGCGGCCGGCTTCATCAAGGAGCACCGCCCGACGTCGCTGCTGGGACGGTTTGCGACGGGCGAAGAAGTGGCCAACATGGTCGTCTATGTGGCCTCGGCGCAGGCGTCGGCTACCAATGGGGCCGCTCTGCGGGTTGATGGCGGCGTGGTGCGGTCGATCATCTAAGTGGGTGGCGGGGCGCGGACGCCCCGCCGTAGTCACGTCAGCCCTTGTCGATGACGAGGACGACTTTCTCCTCGATCGGGTCGACGATCGCGAGCTGGTCCTTGGCGACGAAATAGCGGCAGCCGTCCAGTTCGTCGGCCTTCGACAGAACCTCGTCGGGGAAGCGCTGCAGCTCGACATTCGAGGGCACGCTCCAGCCGACCTCGAGGTCGCGGACGTCAACCTCATCGTTCATGCGCACCTCGTCGAGGATCAGCTCGCGCTCGTCGCGGCTGAGGCTGAGGCGCGCGGGGCAGCGATCGGATCCGCCTGAGCCGCCGGCGTAGGTGGCGCCACCGCCGGCCGGGACGACCGCGACGACCTCGTAGGTATCGGGGTCGCAGATCACGTACTCGTCCTCGGCGTAGACGAAGACGTAGTCGCGATACTCGGGGACGATCTCGATGACGGCAATGGGAACGGGGCGATAATCCCAGTCACGTGGAAGGCGGCGGCCGACGCTCACGTGGATGCCCGACCTGTCGTGTCGCTTGAAGTCCTTCTCACGGCCGAAGGCGGAGCGGACGTTGTCGCGCTTGGGGCCGGTGAGATCGACATGCTTTGCGGGCTTGTCGCCCGAAGGTTTTGTGTCGGCGCGCTTGTTGTCGTCCTTACCGGTGCTGCGGTTGGCTTCGGACTGCTTGGCATCACGGGCGTCGTCGGCTTTGGCATCGGCCTTTTCCTTCTTGGCTTCTGCCTTGTCAGACTTCTCAGACTTATCCGTGGTGCGCTCGGCCTTCCTGGAAGGCTTGCTATCGTTGTCGTCAGCGGTGCGCGCGCGCTTTTCTGAATTTTCCGACTTAGTATCGTCGCTGGCCTTGCGCTCCGCCTTGCTCGGGCCGTCGTCGCGCTTCGAAGCACGGCGCTCCGAGGGGCCATCGTCCTGCGGACCGCGTTCGGCCGATGATGGACCAGAACGCTCGCCCGGTGCGCCATCACCGCGGAGCGCTTCACCGGCTGGTCCGCCGCCACCGCGTTCCGCTCCTCCGGACGGTCCCTCGTAACCACCACCGCCGCCGGCGCCAGGGCCAGCGCCGCGCGGTCCATCACCGCCGCCTCCGCCTATCGATGGTCCTGCACCGGCACCAATGGACGGTCCGCCCGGGCCGCCTCCTTGCCGATCCTGTGCGAGTGCCATGCTCGACGTGGCGAGCAAGAGCACTGCAAGTGACGCTGCGATTGTCCTCATTTTGATGTCTCCTATTGCGTCTGCAAACTCGGGACGGCAACGGCGCACACCGGTGGGTGTTCCCACTCAAATCGATTGCGCGACGAATTGTGCAAAAAATTTTTGGAACCGCGGAACCGTCCGCTGGCGGCCACGTTATGTGGGCGAGCCGAGTGTACCCGCGTACGGCTTTCCCGGTGGATGCGCCCGTTGAGTTTCGCGTAAAGCGGCAGCGACCACTGAAAATTACTAGATCAGAGCCCTCGGTGCTTGCCCGGCACCGGGGGCTCGTTGGTTTTGCGGCAGGTGTTGCAGGCCCGAATCCAGGCTTGGCGCCCCGCCTGACAGGGTTTCCGAAAGATGAACGGCGGCTGTAACCGTCATTCAGAACGAGTTCAAAGCGCAAACGGCATTGTCCACCCCATCGAACACGCCGCTCCATCCCGGAGCGGACATTCCAGGGAAGAAGGTGGACCATGAACAAGATCATTCTCGCAGCCGCTACGGCTCTCGTTGCTTCCTCTGTTGCAGCTTCTGCCGCCAGCGTCAGCGCTCGCCAGGACTACCAGGCCGACCGTATCGAGCAGGGCCGCAAGACCGGCAAGATCACCTGGCGTGAAGGCATCAAGCTGCGTGCCGAGCAGCGCCGCATCGACAACAAGAAGGAAGAGTTCAAGTCCGACGGCTACCTGAGCCAGTCCGAGCGCAACAAGCTGCGCAAGCTGCAGAACAATGCTTCGGAGCACATCTCGAACGAGAAGAACGACGGCTGGAAGCGCGCTTCGTGGCTGCCTCGCGTCGGCAAGTAATTCCCCTAGCACTACCCTCCCGTCTTACTCGGGGCCGCCTTCCCTCGGCGGCCCCTTTTTTTGTGCATAACCGCCAGAGTGCCGGTGGAACTCGAAAAGCTTGCGCAATACTGCTTCGCAGCGGGTCAAACGTTAGC
>CALRVN010000284.1:0-5343 GCA_943371625.1 Hyphomicrobium sp. CS1GBMeth3 | reverse complement strand
TCTAACGCGCACGGATCAAGAACAAAAACCTCGCAGTTGGTGGCTGCGAGGTTACTAAAGTTGCATGCAAAACATCATGGCGCTCCCGAGGGGAGCGCCATGCGTTTTTCAATGGGCTGTAACGCGAGAGCCGTTGCTGTCCTCGGCCTTCACCGCCGCGGCTTCCGCTGCTTCGTCCCAGACGAGCCGCTCGGGTACCCGGACCAGCGCCGCTTTCAAGACATCGTCGACGCGTGCCACCGGCACGATCTCCATCTTGTTCTTGATCTCAGCCGGTATCTCCGAGAGGTCCTTGACGTTCTCCTCGGGGATGATGACGGTCTTGATGCCGCCGCGCAGAGCGGCCAGCAGCTTCTCCTTCAAACCACCGATCGGCAGGACGCGACCACGGAGCGTGATCTCGCCCGTCATTGCGACATCCTTGCGCACCTGGATGCCGGTCAGCACCGAGATGATCGCGGTTGCCATGGCGACGCCGGCCGACGGTCCGTCCTTGGGGGTTGCACCCTCGGGAACGTGAACGTGGATGTCCTTCTTCTCGAACAGAGAAGGATGGATGCCGAAGTCGACGCAGCGCGAGCGCACATAGGCGTTGGCGGCCTGGATGCTCTCCTTCATCACGTCGCGCAGGTTGCCGGTGACGGTCATCTTGCCCTTGCCGGGCATCATGACGCCTTCGATTGTCAGCAGCTCGCCGCCCACCTCGGTCCAGGCGAGACCGGTGACGATACCGACCTGATCCTCGAGCTCTGCCTCGCCGTACCGGTACTTCGGCACGCCGAGATAATTTTCGAGGTTCTCGCGCGTCACGACGACGGTCTTCTTGCCGCCGGGCGTCGTGAGGATCTCCTTCACCGCCTTGCGGGCGAGCTTGGCGACCTCGCGCTCGAGCGAGCGCACGCCGGCTTCGCGCGTGTAGCGACGCACCAGCTCCAGCATTGCCTCGTCGTCGACGCTCCACTCGTCAGCCTCGAGACCATGCGCCTGACGCTGCCCCGGAATGAGGTGGCGCTTGGCGATCTCGATCTTCTCGTCCTCGGTGTAACCGGCAAGACGGATGATCTCCATACGGTCCATGAGGGCCGGCGGAATGTTGAGCGTGTTGGCCGTCGTCACGAACATCACGTTCGACAGGTCGTAGTCGACCTCGAGGTAATGGTCGTTGAACGTTGCGTTCTGCTCGGGGTCCAAGACCTCGAGCAGCGCCGCTGCAGGATCGCCGCGGAAGTCCGAACCCATCTTGTCGATCTCGTCGAGCAGGAAGAGCGGGTTGGTCCGCTTTGCCTTGCGCATCGACTGAATGACCTTGCCGGGCATGGAGCCGATGTAGGTGCGGCGGTGACCGCGGATCTCAGCCTCATCGCGCACACCGCCAAGGCTCATGCGCACAAACTCGCGGCCGGTGGCGTTGGCCATCGACTTGCCGAGCGAGGTCTTGCCGACGCCGGGAGGTCCGACGAGGCAGAGGATCGGCCCCTTCAGCTTGTTGGTGCGCGCCTGCACCGCGAGATACTCGAGGATGCGCTCCTTGACCTTGTCGAGGCCGTAGTGCTCCGCATCGAGGACGGTCTGCGCCTCGTCGAGGTCCTTCTTGACCTTGCCCTTGATCCCCCACGGGATCGACAGCAGCCAATCGAGATAGTTGCGCACGACGGTTGCTTCCGCCGACATCGGGCTCATCTGCTTGAGCTTCTTCAGCTCAGCAAGTGCCTTGTCGCGGGCTTCCTTCGAGAGCTTGGTGTTCTCGATCTTCTCTTCGAACTCGGCGATGTCGTCGCGCTCGTCCGAATCGCCGAGCTCCTTCTGGATCGCCTTCATCTGCTCGTTGAGATAGTACTCGCGCTGCGTCTTCTCCATCTGGCGCTTGACGCGCGAACGGATCTTGCGCTCGACCTGGAGCACGGAGATCTCGCTCTCCATGAGCGTGTAGACGCGCTCGAGCCGCTCGGAGATCGTCGAGGTCTCGAGAATCTCCTGCTTGTCGGCGATCTTGATGGCGAGGTGCGAAGCGATGGTGTCGGCGAGCTTCGAGTAGTCCTCGATCTGCGCGACGTTGCCGAGGACCTCAGGAGAGATCTTCTTGTTGAGCTTCACGTAGCTCTCGAACTGCGCCACCGCGGAGCGAGCGAGCGCCTCGATCTCTTCCTTGGCGCCGACGCTCTCAGGTACCGGCTCGACCTCGGCTTCGAAGTAGTTGGCGTTCTCGGTGTAGCGCTGGATCTTGGCGCGCGTCGTGCCTTCGACGAGCACCTTCACGGTGCCGTCGGGCAGCTTCAAGAGCTGCAGCACGGAAGCCAGCGTGCCGACGGGATAGATCGCGTCGGTCGCAGGATCATCGTCGCCAGCATTCTTCTGCGCGGCAAGCAGGATGTGCTTGTCGGTGCGCATCACCTCTTCGAGGGCGTTGATCGACTTGTCGCGCCCGACGAAGAGCGGGACGATCATGTAAGGGAACACCACGATGTCGCGTAGCGGGAGGACTGGATAAAGCCCCTTGCCTGCTGCCGGCGTCTTGTCTTTGGTTTTGGTGTCTTCGCCCATTTCGCTACCTATCGTGGCCGCTAAGTCGTTTTCGCCAGTGTGGCTTGCCGAAGCATAGCCTATTCGGCGCTGATCCAAGACATCAGAGAGACACGCCCCGGCACTTTTGAGGCGAAAGCTGCACCAAAGTTAGCGTGCGCCCTCTTCTGACACTCGCGCAGCTTCCCAGAAGCAGCGCCCAATTGAAATTGGGGCGGACTGCCGCTGGGTCAAGAGCCACCTTTTCGCGTCAAAGTCGCGGGGGCAGCATTACTTGTGGAGTGAGCCGCCGTCCCTCCGGCGGCTCGTCTGATCAAGAGGCGCTCGAGCCCTTTTCGTCGGCCCGGTCGGAATAGATACGCAAGGGACGCGCACCGCCTTCCACGACTTCCGGACCGATGACGACCTCCTCGACGCCCTTCAGGGCGGGCAGGTCGAACATGGTGTCGAGCAGTATTCCTTCCATGATGGAGCGCAGACCGCGAGCACCCGTCTTGCGCTCGATCGCCTTGCGGGCAATCGCCTTCAGCGCATCGTTGGTGATCGTCAGCTTGACATCTTCCATCTCGAACAGGCGCTGGTACTGCTTGACGAGAGCGTTCTTCGGCTCGGTCAAGATCTGAACCAGTGCATCCTCGTCGAGGTCCTCGAGCGTGGCGATGACGGGAAGGCGGCCGATGAACTCGGGGATGAGACCGAACTTCAGCAGATCTTCCGGCTCGACGCCGCGCAGAACCTCGCCCGTGCGGCGTTCGTCAACTCCGATGACTTTGGCGGAGAAGCCGATCGACGTGCCCTTGCCGCGACGCGAGATGATCTTCTCGAGGCCGGCGAATGCACCACCGCAGATGAAGAGGATGTTCGTCGTGTCGACCTGCAGGAACTCCTGCTGGGGATGCTTGCGGCCGCCCTGCGGAGGCACGGAGGCGACGGTGCCTTCCATAATCTTCAGCAGTGCCTGCTGCACGCCCTCACCCGACACGTCGCGGGTGATCGACGGGTTGTCGGACTTGCGCGAGATCTTGTCGACCTCGTCGATGTAGACGATGCCCCGCTGCGCCCGCTCGACGTTGTAGTCGGCGTTCTGCAGCAGCTTCAGGATGATGTTCTCGACGTCCTCGCCGACGTAACCGGCTTCGGTGAGAGTCGTCGCGTCGGCCATCGTGAACGGCACGTCGAGCATGCGAGCCAGCGTCTGGGCGAGCAGGGTCTTGCCCGAACCCGTCGGACCGACGAGCAGGATGTTCGACTTCGCCAGCTCGACGTCGTTGTTCTTCGACGCGTGATTGAGCCGCTTGTAATGATTGTGGACGGCGACCGACAGCACGCGCTTGGCGTGGTCCTGGCCGATGACGTACGAGTCGAGAACCGCGGAGATCTCCTGCGGTGTGGGCACGCCGTCGCGCGACTTCACCAGGGTGTTCTTGTTCTCTTCCCGGATGATGTCCATGCACAGCTCGACGCATTCATCGCAGATGAACACGGTCGGGCCGGCAATCAGCTTGCGCACCTCATGCTGGCTCTTGCCGCAAAACGAGCAATAGAGAGTGTTTTTCTCTTGAGCCATCTCGGAAATTCTACCCCTCCTAGGGCTGCTTTGCGCCGATCCGCCGGCACTGGCCTTGGAAGATTCCTGTCCCGGTGCGCCTCGTAGAAGGCGGGTCCCGAGTCCATTACAGTGATCTGAGCACGCTAGCGTTCTGCAGATCAAGATTGGATTAACGGATATCCGCCCGCTCAGCGCCAACGCGACCTGATTACCACAGTTTTATGGCGATCCCAGCGTCAGCCAATAAATAGGCTTTTCGAAGGTACGACACTCTCCGCAGCAGAGGGAGCATGACCCCACCTTGAGGGTGAGGCAAGGGCTCCATCCGGCCTGCGGCCTTTCGGCTTGAGGGCAAAGCGCCTCAGGAGCCCGACTTACTCTCCACGGCGCCGAAATCTACCTCGTCGCGGCTCGCGAGTACTAGGTCGATAAGCCCGAAGTCTTTGGCCTGTTCAGCAGTCATGAAGTAGTCACGGTCCAGCGTGCGTTCAATGACGTCGTACGGCTGGTTGGTATGCTTGACGTAGACCTCGTTAAGTCGACGCTTCATCTTAATGATATCCTCGGCGTGGCGCTCGATGTCCGAGGCCTGGCCGGAGAAGCCGCCCGATGGCTGATGGACCATGATGCGGGCGTTGGGGAGAGCATAACGCAGCCCCTTGTTTCCGGCGCAGAGCAGCAGCGAGCCCATGGATGCAGCCTGGCCGATGCACAGCGTCGCGATCTGCGGGCGGATGAACTGCATGGTGTCGTAGATCGCCATGCCGGCCGTCACGACGCCGCCTGGCGAGTTGATATACATAGAGATTTCTTTTTTCGGGTTCTCTGCTTCGAGGAAGAGCAGCTGCATGCAGATCGATGCAGCCATGTGGTCCTCGATGGGACCCGTCACGAAAATGATGCGCTCTTTGAGCAGGCGCGAAGGCAGATCGTAGCCGCGCTCGCCGCGGTTGGTCTGCTCGACCACCATCGGCCAGAACGTGTTCGTCGTGGTGGCGACAGGATCGCGCATGGTCTTCTTCCTTTGCATCGTTCGGGGAGTCCGGCGCTCGAATCGCGCCGCGCTGCGTCGTCTTTCTTGGGCAGTGCGGGCCGCGGGTGCAAGCCCCGCGGCAGCGCTCATATCCCGATTGTCGACCTATATGGGTAGGCGGGGGCGGATTTACGCCTCCCCGGCTTCCTCGGGCTTCTCGAACAGCTGTTCCTTAGAAACGTTCTTCTCGACGGGCTTGGCTTTGTCGATGACGAAATCGACGACCTTATCCTCGAATATC
>CALRVN010000283.1:0-5349 GCA_943371625.1 Hyphomicrobium sp. CS1GBMeth3 | reverse complement strand
AGGCGCAGATGCGCAAATGGACCCAATTGCCCGAGCATATTCACCACGCGACCAACGACCTGACTGCCTTTTTGAACACGCTCATTCCGCCGCAACGCTAGCGAGGCCATGCCAGGGCCGCTGCAAACCCGTGACCTGATTGCCCTCCTCGGACGCGTAGCCGAGGGGGATCGCAACGCATTTTCAGAGCTTTACGCTGCAACATCCGCGAAACTTTACGGCGTCGTGTGGCGTATCTTGCCGTCCAAGGACCGCGCAGAGGATGCGCTGCAGGACACCTATGTCAGGATCTGGAACCGCGCTTCGACCTACGATGCAACGAAAGCCTCGCCCATTTCTTGGATGGCCGCGATCGCCCGCAATCGGGCCATCGACGAGGTCCGCCGTCGCGCGCCGGTCTCCATCGAGGATACCCCTCAAGCGCTCGACGTGCCCACCGACGGCCTCGACCCGCTTGATGCCGCCCAACAGAGCGAGGAGCTGCGACGCCTCAACGATTGCCTGCAGGCTTTGGACGGCGAGCGCCGCCAAATCGTGCTGCTCGCCTACCACTCCGGTCTCAGCCGCGATGAGATTGCACAACGCTTCGGCCATCCGGTGGGAACGATCAAGGTCTGGCTGCACCGCAGCCTGGCGCAACTTAGAAAGTGTCTCGGCGCATGAGCGAAGCTGACGACATTGACATGCTTGCCGCCGAGTACGCGCTCGGCACGCTGCCCGCCGATGAGCGGGCGGCGGTCGCACGGCGTGCTCAGACCGATGCTTCGCTCGCCGCCGCGATCAGTGCGTGGGAGCTACGGCTTGCGCCGCTGGCTGAGAAGATCCCCGAGCGCGCCGTCCCCGCCGGCGTGTGGGAGAAGATCGAGAAGCGCATCGCGGTCGGCGGCGACAGCAACGTCATCAGCATCGAGCGCCGCTTGCGCCGTTGGCGCGCAACCGCAATCGCCACTTCTGCCATCGCGGCTTCCCTCTTGCTCTTTGTCGGCCTGCGCGAGTTCTTCCCGCCCGCGGGCGACAAAACTTTGGTCGCCGTCCTGCAGAAGGACGCGCAATCGCCGGCGTTCCTCGTCTCCGTCGATCTCGACAAGCGCCAGCTCACTATCCGCGCCGTCGCCGCCAAGCCCGAGCCCGGCAAGAGCTACGAGCTATGGCTGGTGCACGACGATCTCAAGACGCCGCGCTCGCTAGGCCTGATCGGCGACAAGCCAGTCACCGTCGGCCCATCGCTCACGTCCTATTCCCCCAGCGTCATCGAGGACGCCACCCTCGCCGTAAGCCTCGAGCCGCCCGGCGGCTCTCCTACCGGCGCGCCCACGGGCCCGGTTCTGTGGAGCGGCAAGCTCCTGCAGGCGCCGCAATAGAAAATGCGGCGCCGCTGAAACCGTAGCGCGCCTCCTCCGTAACTGATCCATCGCCCGCAAGAAGGGCGGATCAAAACCGGAGGACTACCCCAATGCAGCCTCGTATTGCCCATTCACCCATCAAGTCGGCCCTCGTGCTCACCGCCGCCACAGCCGGGCTCGCCCTGGTCTCTAGCCTGGCGCTCACCATGCCGTCGTACGCCGAGAAGACCGTGATGGTCGGCGGCGCCGAGATGTTCCCGTCGAAGAACATCATCCAGAACGCCATGAACTCGAAGGATCACACGACGCTCGTCGCCGCCGTGAAGGCGGCCGGCCTCGTCGACACGCTGTCGGGCAAAGGCCCCTTCACCGTGTTCGCGCCGACGAACGACGCGTTCGAGAAGCTGCCGAAGGGCACCGTCGACACGCTTCTGAAGCCGGAAAACAAGAGCAAGCTCGCCGGCATCCTCACCTACCACGTCGTATCGGGCACGCTGACCGCGGAAGAACTCGCATCGATGGTCGACAAGATGGGCGGCGAAGCCAAGATCAAGACCGTCAACGGCGAGCAGCTGACCGTCAAGCGCGTCGGCGAGAAGCATCTCGCCGTCTACGACCCCGAAGGTCGCGGCGCCCGCATCACCATCGCCGACGTGATGCAGTCGAACGGCGTCATCCACGTCATCGACACTGTCGAGCAGCCAAACTGAACTGACTGAGGCGGGCGCCGAACCTCCCCGGGCGCCTGCCGACCGCGCCACGCCGCGCGGCCCGGCATCAATTGAAGCGCGGGCCGGGGCTGCGCGGAAGAACGTGGGGAGTTGGGGCCGGCCCGGCGGGGTATTTGCCACCACCCGCTTTGCCGGCCTCAGCTTTTGAGAGATCACTCTCGGCCGCCGCAGGCGGCAAGGGCGCAAGCGCCGGCCGTCAACTGGCTCAACGAGCGCCGCACTCAAAGCTTCTCGAAACTAGTGTCAGTGGAGAAAAACTACCGCGTAGGCACCGGCTTTTCGCCGCGATAGTCGTAGAAGCCGCGCTTCGTCTTGCGGCCGAGCCAGCCGGCCTCGACGTACTTCACGAGCAGCGGACAGGGTCGATACTTGGAATCCGACAGGCCCTCGTAGAGCACCTGCATCACCGACAGGCAGGTATCGAGGCCGATGAAATCCGCCAGCTCCAGCGGGCCCATCGGATGGTGCGCACCAAGCTTCATCGCCTTGTCTATCGCTTCGACCGTGCCGACGCCCTCATACAGCGTATAGACGGCCTCGTTGATCATCGGCAGCAGGATGCGATTGACGATGAAGGCGGGGAAATCCTCGCTCACCGCCACCGTCTTATCCAGGCTCTCCACGAACGTCTTCGTGACGCCGAACATGTCGTCGTCGGTCGCGATGCCGCGAATGAGCTCCACGAGCTGCATCAGCGGCACCGGGTTCATGAAGTGCATGCCGATGAAGTGCTCGGGACGATCGGTGATCGACGCCAGACGCGTGATCGAGATCGACGACGTATTGGACGCCAGCAGCGTCCCTTCCTTGAGGTTCTTGCAAAGGTCCGTGAATATCTTGCGCTTTAGCGTCTCGTCCTCGGTCGCCGCCTCGATGATGAGGTCACAGTCCGAGAACGCCTCGAAGTCCGGCGCGTAGCTGATGCGCCTCAGAGCGGGCGATACGTCGGCGGCTTTGATCGCGCCCTTGTCGGCTTGGCGCTTCAGGAACTTCTCGATCGTCTTGACCGACTCTTCGACCCGCTCTTTCTTCAGGTCGTTGAGCGCCACCGAATATCCGCCGAGCGCGACGACATGGGCGATGCCCGTGCCCATCTGCCCCGCACCGATCACGCCGACCTTCTTGATGACCTGAGGAATCTTGTGTTCGCCCTTCGGCTTGTCGGCCGATTTGACTGCCACGTTCATGTCCGCAAGTCCTTCTTCCCGAAGCTCGAGTTTTCGCGCTACTGGCCGGCCTTCTTCAGTTCGGCTTCAAGCTCCGGCAGGGCCTGAAACAGATCGGCGACGAGTCCGTAGTCGGCCACCTGGAAGATGGGCGCCTCGCCGTCCTTGTTGATCGCAACGATGATCTTGGAATCCTTCATGCCGGCGAGATGCTGGATCGCACCCGAGATGCCGACCGCCATGTATAGGTCGGGAGCGACGACCTTGCCGGTCTGCCCCACCTGCATGTCGTTCGGCACGTAGCCGGCATCGACGGCCGCGCGCGAGGCGCCAACCGCTGCACCGATCGCATCCGCCACCGGCTCGATGTACTTCTTGAAGTTCTCTCCCGAGGCGAGGCCACGCCCGCCCGAGATGATGATCTTCGCCGAAGCGAGCTCCGGCCGGTCCGACTTGGTCAGCTCGGCCTTCTCGAAGCTCGACAGCCCGACCGAAGCCGGCGCCGCAACCGTCTCGACCGGCGCCGATCCCGTCTCGGCGACACCCGGAAACGCCGAGATGCGCACCGTGATCACCTTCTTGGCTTCCGGCGACTGCACCGTCTGGATGGCGTTGCCGGCATAGATCGGCCGCTCGAACGTGTCGGCGGAAACGACCTTGGTGATGTCCGAGATCTGCATCACGTCGAGCGCCGCAGCGACGCGCGGAGCAACGTTCTTGCCCGATGTCGTCGCCGGCGCGACGAACACGTCGTAGCTGCCGATCAGCGAGCCGATCAGCGCCGCCGTCTCTTCGGCGAGCCCGTGCTCGAGGTGCGGGGCATCCGCCAGCAGCACCTTGGCGACGCCGTCGAGCTTGGCAGCCGCTTCCGCGGCCGGCTTGGCATTGTGGCCAGCAACGAGGACATGCACGTCCCCACCGATCTGCTTGGCCGCAGCAACCGCCTTACCGGTTGCCGCCTGCAGCGCGCCGTTCGTGTGCTCGGCTAATAGAAGAATAGCCATCAGAGCACCCCGGCTTCGGCTTTGAGTTTCTGCACCAACTCGGCAACACTGCCGACCTTGACGCCGGCTTTGCGCGACGCCGGCTCGGAGATCTTCACGACCTTGAGCCGCGGCGCGATATCGACGCCGAACTCGTCCGGCTTCTTGGTGTCGAGCGGCTTCTTCTTGGCTTTCATGATGTTGGGCAGCGAGGGATAGCGCGGCTCGTTGAGGCGCAGGTCGGTGGTCACCACCGCTGGCAGCTTGAGCTTCACCGTTTCGAGGCCCCCGTCGACTTCACGCGTGACGACGGCATTGCCGTTCTCGATCACGAGTTTGGAGGCGAACGTGCCCTGCGGCCATCCGAGCAGCGCCGCGAGCATCTGGCCCGTCTGATTGCAGTCGTCGTCGATGGCCTGCTTGCCGAGGATCACGACCTCCGGCTTCTCGGCATCGATCACGCCCTTCAGGATCTTGGCCACGGCCAGCGGCTCGATGGGCGTATCCGGCGTCTCTACGAGAATTCCCCGGTCGGCGCCGATGGCAAGCGCGGTGCGGATCGTCTCCTGCGCCTTGGCCGGCCCGATCGAAACGACGACGACCTCGGTCGCGCCGCCCTTCTCCTTGAGCCTCACTGCCTCTTCGACAGCGATCTCGTCGAAGGGGTTCATCGACATCTTCACGTTGGCGAGATCGATTCCCGAGCCGTCTGGCTTGACGCGAATTTTAACGTTGTAGTCAACAACACGTTTGACCGGCACCAGGATCTTCATGCCGTCGGCTCTCCAAGCGTTCTGTGGTGGACTGCTGACATCGAGGAAACTTTTTGTGCAACGCGACGAGGCTGCCCCGGCCGCGTGAGAAAGTCCCCGGTCGCAGGCCTTCTCTCGTTCATTCGCAAGTGCGAAAAGAAAGCCTACGAGCGCGCAGAATGCAAGTCAATTGGGCGCCCTGTCCAAGGTCCGCGGCCAATTATGCTGGTGAAGTAGGCAACCCGGTTTGCGTTAAGCAAGCCGGGGTCCGCGATCGAACAACGGCACACCCGGGCGGCGCATGAATACGATGAGCACCGCACCCGCGATCAACCCGCCGATGTGCGCCCACCAGGCCACCGGGCCGGCTTGAG
>CALRVN010000282.1:0-5353 GCA_943371625.1 Hyphomicrobium sp. CS1GBMeth3 | reverse complement strand
TGAAGCGGTCCGTGAGCGCGCGCAAAGGTCGGAAGAACGACTGACACTTTGGGCGCTACTGGCGCAGAGGCGCTGGTGCGAAAGGTCAGGTCCTCGTAGAAATCGCCAAAAAGCAACGCTAACTCCTCTTGCGAACTTGCTCTTACGCAAGCACGCCGAAAAAAGCACGATGATCGCTGTGCCTAGTCAGGCCATGCCGGCGCCATTCGTAAATTCGCCAATCTGCGCCTGCGATGTCGTCCAGGTGGACATTCACAAATAGCGTCGTGTGCGGGTTCGTCGTAAGCGGCTGGAACGAGCCGACCAGCAGATGACTCCCAGCAATCGGCTCTGCTTTGAGCGGAGCGCGGGCCAATGTGGATCCTGTTTTATCCTGGATACTGACGGATAGCGCCGTCAAATCAGCCTGTAGCCGGTCACACGCTCCGACCATCGCGACCGTCGAGATCGTCCCATCGCACGGGGATGTCTCGAAACTCATGGGAACATTCACTCGGAGCGGGCCGGAAAGGACGAGCCGGTGGCCACTCGTGAACCACGGCGCGAGCACCCCGGCCTCAACGAATGGGAAGAATGGTGGCGCGACACGATCGGAGAGATCTCGCGGGTGTCGTCGCAGTCCTTTCGATATCAGCATCGTCTTGAGAACTACGTGTACGGAGTAACTTTTGTCCCGCAACCTAGAGAGATGCGCCGACAAGAAGTTACCTACATGCATAATGCTCGCTATCGACGAATTTGAGCGGGGCGTCGTTCGCCCGCGACTGCGGTGCTGCTGAAATCATAGTGCGCGAGGACCAGGGTGCAACCCTTCAGATGGTGCCTCGCCCTGGAGCTAACAAATCGGTGTGGTCTTACGACCACAAGCGGCGAGAGACGGCGACGTCAGCTTCCAATCTATCCCGATTATCGCAGGCTCCCTGTGCGAAGCTCGTAGCAGTTTATCGGATACGCCGAACCGAATGTTGTGCATTGCCGCGAAGTGCTCGCAATCTCAGACCAGGAGGTTTGCAGATGCGAGAACTCGGAGAGCATGAGCCTTTGCAGCGAGAGACCAGCTTTCACGGATCTCGCACGTCGAGGAGGCATTCGATTTAAGTAGAAAGCCGCACGTCCGATCTAGGGTGCGAGACCGGGTTTAGCGAGACGTCGATGGCGACAGCCCAAGGCCGACCGCACGACGACACACGGCGGCGAAAGACGTCACGGGAAGGGTGGTGGCGGAGCCGGAGGGATTCGAACCCTCGATACCCTTGCGGGTATACTGATTTAGCAAACCAGCGCCTTCAGCCTCTCGGCCACAGCTCCACGAAAGAGCCCTAATAGAGGCGGGGTCGTCCGAATGCAAGCTGAACAAGGCGTCGATTGTGAACGACGCGGACTTGACGCCTCCCGGCAGCGGTCGCATCGTTCCAAGGGCGTGGGAAGATGAGGCTCCAGAGCGGCCGAGCCCCTTATGTGGACAGCTAAAAAATGCCGGCTGCCGACCCTTTGGGCGGTGGCGGCAGTGGCCCTTTCGGCGAACGCCGTGGCGCAAGAATATTGCGTCACGTGCTCCGGCCCGGAAGCGTCCTACCGGTGCCTCATCGGCGGCGAGGTCCCGGCGGCCGTACGGGCATCAAGCGGACAGTTCCTGTGCATCACTGAACTCGCCAAAGCGGGCGGGCATGCAAGCTGCAGCGCTGCGCGCGGGCAAGCGTCGCCCTGCGCGGGTGAAACACGCACGGTGATGTATTCGCTCGCCGATCCCGCCGGACCGCTGGCTCCGGGCGCGCCGCCTCCTGCTACAGCACCCGCGGCCGGACTATCGACGCCGCCGCCCGCGGCTGGGTTGCCACCGATTCCCGAACGGGAGCTGGCGCCGGTTCCGCTGCCGCCGGTCGATCAGCAGACGCAAGCGCCAAGCCCCGTCCCAGCGGAAACCGGAACGGCGCCCGCGGCGCCCAAACCGAGTGTGGTCGAAGATCTCGCCAACAAGACCGGCAAGGCCGTGTCCGACACCGGCAAAGCCGTTGGCGATGCGGCGAAGAAATCCTGGGATTGCGTGGCGTCGCTGTTCGGAAATTGCTGAACCGCCCGGCGGCTCCCCTTCGAGAGAGCCGCGCAGGTCGATTTACAGTCAGCCGATCTCAGTTGTGAGACAGCCATTCGCGTGCGCGGCGCTGCGCACGTGAGATCTCAACTTTCGACATCTCGCGGGAAATCTCGCTGCGATATTGCTTGGCGTCGTCGTTGCCGCGCATCGCCGCGAGATTGAACCACTTGTGCGCCTCGATGAGGTCGATATCCACATCCCGGCCTACGCAATACCTAAGGCCGAGTTGGAAAAGAGCATCCGGCGTAGAGCCGTAGTCGGTGCTCTCCTCAATTCCGTAAGCAGCTATGTGCAGCCGTGCCATTGTCCCCTGCCCGTACACGATACATTGCGGACATTCCCGCTCGAGCTTCGACAGTGACAATGTCAGATGAGCGATGAAATCTGGTAAATTGCAGTGTATCCAAGCGGTGAACGGGTAAGGCTGAAGCGCCTCAAATCGGCGCATTCGGGTCGCATCAATGCGCAGTGCAACCAGTCCTTCATGGACATGGTTACGTCCTGCTAACCATAGCCGGAGTGAAAGGACTTAAGGGATCAACACGATCGATCCGGTCGTGCGGCGCGCTTCGAGATCGCGGTGGGCCTCGGCGGCATCCTTCAATGGATACGTCCGGCTCGGCTCGACCTTGATGGCACCCTCGCCGATCATGTCGAACAGGTCCGCGGCGTTGGCGAGCAGATCCTCGCGGCGCGCCGTGTAAGTCATGACGGTTGGCCGCGTCGCAAAGAGCGACCCCTTGGCGGACAGCAGCTGCGTATCGAAGGGCGGCACCGGTCCGGATGCGTTTCCGAACGTCACCCACAGCGCCTTCGGCTTCAGGCAGTCGAGCGAAGCTGGAAACGTGTCCTTGCCAATGCCGTCGTAGACGACATCGCATAGCGCGCCGCCGGTGATCTCGCGTACGCGGTCGACGAAGTTCTCTGTGCGGTAGTTGATGATGTGCGCGGCGCCGGCGGCCTTAGCGAGCTCCCCCTTCTCGTCGGAGCCGACGGTGCCGATCAGCGTCGCGCCTAGCGCCTTGGCCCACTGGCAGACGATGAGCCCGACGCCGCCGGCAGCGGCGTGATAGAGCGCGACGGTCTGCGGCGTGACGCGATAGGTTTCGCGTAGGAGGTAGCGCGCCGTCATGCCCTGCAGCATGATCGAAGCGGCTGTGACATCGCTGATGAAGTCCGGCAGCTTGACGAGGCGGTCGGCCGGGACAAGACGCTCGTCGGCATAGGCGCCAAGCGCGCTGCCATAGGCGACGCGATCGCCGACCTTGACGTCCGTGACTCCGGGACCGATTTCCTCAACGCGACCCGCCGCTTCCATACCGATGACGGCCGGGAAGGCAGGGAGCTTATAAAGTCCGCTGCGGTGATAGACGTCGATGTAATTGAGGCCGACGGCCGTCTGACTGATGCGGGCCCCCCCGGGACCGGGCTGCCCCACATCAACTGCCTCCCATTTCAGCGCTTCTGGACCGCCGGGCTGATGAATACGGATCGCGTGCGCCATGGTTCGAAGCCTTTCCTGCTACTGCCGCTCGTATGATGTTCAGGTTCCAAGTAGGGTTCCCGCCGGCGAGCCTGTGATTCCTTGCGGCCGGGGGCGCCGTCACGCTCGAAGCCGGTTCCCAGGTTTCGCCTTGACGTGGCCATGACGGCCTTCTACGGGCTTAAATGGCGCGCCGACAAGGGAGCAAGAATGACTTTCTACCGCCGCCGGAACCTGCCGGTCCTGCTTTTGCTTTTTGTCCCTGTCGCCCCCGTCGGTTGTAGCGGTCCCAACGTGACCTCAGGCGCCAATTCGGGCCTCACCTGCGTCGACGATTCGAGCGACTGCATCGCCAGGCGGCAGCGCACGCTGAAGTATCTCGTGGACGACAACGACCGTGCGTGGGTCAAGGCGCACGCGCCGGCCGAAGCTTATGCATCCGGCGTGCGGCTCTTCGCATTGAAGAGCAAGAAGAAAGACCTTTCGTGCGATGAGCTAGCACACGGCAAGAACGAGGCCGACCGGGCCCCGGGCGTGCTGCGCTCGGCGAACAACCTGACCCCGGCACAGATCTCACGCGGCATCATGTTGGCGGGCGAGGTTTCGCGGGAGCTTGGCACCGAGATGAAGCGCCGGTGCCAGCGAGGCTAAGATGATGCTGACGTCCCCACTCCGCCGCACCGCTTAATCGCCCCTCGCCACCGAGAGCCCTCAATGGACAGCTTTGTCGATACAGTCCTGTCGCTGGTGAAGCAGGGTGAGGGCTGGGCAATCCCGATCGCCTTCCTCGTCGCGTTCGGCGAATCCCTATGCTTCCTATCGATCGTCTGGCCGGGCTGGGCGATCCTGACCGGGCTTGCCTTCCTGCTTGCCGCGAGTGGTGTCGGCGGGCCGATCCTGGCCGCAACCGTCATCGCGGCGGGCCTTGGCGGCGTGGTCGGCTATTCGCTGTCGTATTGGGTCGGGTGGCGGTTCAAGGACAGCATCACCGGCGTCTGGCCGTTCACGACGCATCCGACATTGCTGCCGAAGGGACAGGAGTTCTTCGATGAGCACGGCTTGTGGAGTGTGTTCCTCGGCCACTTCGTGGGCCCGGTGCGCGCCGTCATTCCGGTCGTGGCCGGCATGTTCTCGATGCCGCAGATCCCGTTCCAGATCGCCAATGTCACCAGCGCATTCATCTGGGCGATCTGGGTGCTGCTGTGGCCGGTGCTGTTCGTGAACAATCAGGACGCGATCTTTGCGTTCATGCGCGAGAACGAGTTCATCGTGGCGCTGGTCATGTACGGGCTCGCGCTCGCCAACGGCATCGCGCGGCCGCTGCTGTTCGTGCCGGTCCTTGTGCTCTTCGTCTTCGTCGGCGGCGTGCATCTCTACGCGGGTGGATCGTTCCTGCCGATCTTCCTCGGCGGCGCTGCGGGCGCGCTGGCGGCGGACATCTTCTTCTACCGGGCCGGTGCGCAGTCGAAGCGGGACTTCAGCGATGCCTGGTTCGTCAGCGACAGTGGCCGCGGCGTTGCTCCGGTGCGTGCATTGGTGCGCAAGGATGGCGTGCTCGGCGTCGTGACGTCGAAGTTCCTCGGACTGCGCCGGGCGCTTTATCCGATTGCCGCCGGTGCCGAAGGATTGCCCCCGGCTCCGTTTGCGGCGGCAAGCGTCGTATCGGCGCTGCTGTGGTCGGGCGTGCTGCTGCTGCCGGGGCTCGCCGTGCGCGCTCTCACGGCTTAAGCCAGACAACGTCCGAACCCCTCACCCGGAAGCTCATTGAATTCGCT
>CALRVN010000281.1:0-5402 GCA_943371625.1 Hyphomicrobium sp. CS1GBMeth3 | reverse complement strand
GGGGCTTGTGATCTTGTTGGTGTCGATCGATCCACCGACGCCGACCGTGATGATGGCGACCGAGGCGTCGGCTCCGACCTTCCAGCCCGCCGTGCGGCGGAACTGCTCCAGCGCCTCCGGGGTCATGAACATGATGATGACCGACCGCTCCTGAATGCCGAGCTGGAACCCGATCGACGCCGAAACCGTGTTGAAATAATCGACGGTGCGTCCGCGGATGCGCAGCGCACCCTCGCCGTACTCGCCGCCGAACCCGAAGCCGGCCTTCACCACCGACGGAAACACCAGGATGCCGACCGACTTGTTCGCCAGCTCCCGCGCGCCTCGCACGTTGTAAAAGAAGCGGTCGAGCGTCGCATCGACACCGACGTCGATGTCATGGGCCGAGCCCGCACGCGCGTGCGGCGCATTAGCGATGAGCCCAAAGGTGAGGAGGAGAGCGCACAGCAGATTGCGGAACATTGTTGTTTTTCCTCGGATTCTTTCTGTCTCGTCTGTGCCCGGCCTTTGCGGCCAAATTGGTGTCGGAAGCAGTCCTCACTGCGCAGCAGAAGCTCGTCAAGCCCTAGTGAGGCGGACGGGCCATCCCATTCACACGCCTAGCATATTCATGATGCCTATCAGCGGATGCGCGCCGCTGCTATCCTTCGGGCGGGGATGGCACGACCGTAGCTGCCGCCAACGGGGGAATGACGATGATTCTGGGACTCTCTTTCGAGAACTTTACGCTCTTGCACGTCGTGATCAGCCTCGTCGGCATCGTGACGGGCATCGTCGCGCTCGCCGGCATGTTGCGCAGCGCTACGCCGGGCTGGATCACGCACGTCTTCCTCATCACGACAGCGCTCACCACCATCACCGGCTTCCTCTTCCCCATCACCGCCTTCACGTCCGCGATCGGCACCGGCATCGTGTCGACCGTGCTGCTGATTCCGGCGTTCGCCGCCCTATATCTGTTCCACCTCACGGGCGCATGGCGCTGGATCTACGTGGTGACGGCCGTCGCCGCGCTCTATCTCAACTGCTTCGTGCTCGTCGTGCAGTCGTTCCAGAAGGTGCCGACGCTTGCCGAATTCGCGCCGACGCAGTCCGAGCCGCCGTTCCAGATCGCGCAAGCGATCGTGCTCATCGCATTCATTTGGTTCGGCTGGCGCGCGGTGAAGCGTTTCCACCCGTCGGTGGTTGCAGGTGGCGGACTGCCTGCATAAGTTCAGAGCAACGACGTCGCCGGAGCCAGAGCGGAAAGGAGTTTCTTATGTGCCGCAACATCAAGACTCTCTACAACTTCTCCCCGCCCGCGACCGACAGTGAGGTCCGCGCCTCTGCGCTGCAGTTCGTGCGCAAGCTGTCGGGCATGAACACCCCGTCGAAGACCAACGAGGCGGCCTTCAATCGCGCCGTCGAGCAGGTGGCCATGGCAGCCGAGGAACTGCTGGCCTCGCTGGTCACCATGGCGCCGCCGCGCGACCGCGAAACCGAGGCCGCCAAGGCGCGTGCCCGCAACGAGGTGCGCTTCGGCCGGTGACGGAGCGTTCCGTCACCGCCTTCGCGCGCCAGATCGCAGTAGAATTTACTGCCCCTTGAGCGCCAGCCGCACATAGCCCTGGCGATACGTCGGCAGATACTTGCGAGCTGCCGCCACCATTTCATCGGCAGTCACCGTCTCGACCAGAAGCTCGTTGGCCGAGCCGCCCTCGAGCGTCTTGTTGAGGAGACGATCCAGCAGCGCCTGGTTGTCGCCGGCCTCCTTGCAGCGCTTCAGCACCACGCGGTCCCTGCGGCGTGCGAGCTCCTTCGGGTCGATGCTCTGCTTCATCTTTTCGATCACGTCGAAGACTCGCTTCTCGAGCTTCTGCGGATCCTTGCTGCTCGAGACGCCGACGCGAAACACGCCACTGCACGCGTCCGGCTCGTAGCTGGCGTCGGGCGTATACGTGTCGCCGTCCTTCTCGCGCAGCTCATCGAACAGCGCCGTGTTGAGATAGGAGGCGAGGCCCAGGAGGATGCGGGCGTCGCCGCCACCGCAGCACACGCCGGTGTTCCAAGCGATCCTCAAGTCCGACATCGGGTTTTGCAGCTCGAATGACGGCTCAGCCAGCGCCTTGTACTCGCGGGTGACGGCAACGTTCGGAATGATGAGCTGCTCGCCGCGAGCGTATGCGAAGCCGCCGAAGTGCTTTTCGACCTGGCGGCGAAGCTCGGCCGGATCGATGCCGCCGACGATGAACAGATCCATGTTGGCGGGAAGGCGCGTCCGGCGGCCGAACTCGCGCATCTCTTCGGCGAGCTTCTCCGGCGCGATCTTGCACCGCGCGATCTCCTCCGGCAGCGTCTCCTTCGCGTACGGATGTGAGCCGCCGTAGAGCGCGCGGTCGAATTTTCCCTCGGCTTTGATCGTCGAGCTGTACTTGTCGAGATAGAGCTCCTCGAGCACGACGCGCTGCTGCGCCGCGACCGTCGGAATGTCGAATTTCTGATCGAGGGAGCTGCCAGCCAGTAGGCTCAGAACCTCGGGAAGATACTGCGGGAGGAACGAGGCGAACCACTTCAGCGAGCCGGCTTCCGTCGTCGCGTTGCCGTCTTGCACGCAGTCCTTGTAGAGCGCGGTAACCTGTTCCGCCGTCATGTTGCCGGCTGCGCCCGAGCATGATGTGTGCTCGCACAGATGCGCCAGTCCGTTGTGGGTGATCTCTTTGCTGCGCAGCACCAGCGTCGCCGTGACATAGCCCGTGTCGTTGGCGATGTAGTGGACCCTGAGACCATTGGGGAGCGCGAAGCTCTGCTCGCCGGATTTGCCCGTGTGCGGAAATGCCGTGGCAATGGTTGGAAGCGTGGTGGCTGCGGCACCGGTCAAGAATGCCCTGAGCGCATTGCGCCGATTGATCTGCATGGAATTTCCCTCTCGCCCTAATGAAATGCTCGGGGGTCGCAGCAATTTGCGAGCCCTAAAGTGCATCCACGAGGGTAAATATTCCGCAGTCAGAGGGCCGCCGCAGTCACCGGCGGAACAGGTGGCTCAGCAAGCCCCGTACGCCTACTCCCACACGCACGCGTAGCCGCTGTCGCGCAGCGAACGGCACAGCGTCATGGCCTGGTCAGGTAGCGTGAAAGGACCAAGCATCAGCCTGTACACGGATGCGTCCGCGTATCTCGCCTCTATGACCTGCGGACGCCGCGGCCCAAGGCCCGCACCCCGCTGCGACGTCAGGCGGACGGCGAGAGCAACTGCTTCGCTGCGCGAGTGCGTCTCCCCGATCAGCAGCCGCACTTCGCTCGGCGGGGCCGGTGGAGCAGCCGTCACTTCGGTGGCGAATGGAGCGAGTGCCGGCGTCGCGGCAGCCAATCGAATTGCGGGCTCGGCCCGCACCGGCTTTGCAACCGGCGTGCCCGCGACCGCTTTGGCTTCGGGCGAGCTCTTCTTTACGGCAGGCACCGGTGGAAGCGGCGCCAGCGCCACTTGCTGGCTGCTCCATTTCGCCGGCGACGCCTCTCTAGGTTCAGCCTTCACGGCCGCAGGAGCAGGAACCGGAACAGGATCCGGTCTCCGAGCAGGCGCCGCTGCGGTGGCCGTCGACCAAGGTCCTGCCGCCTCTACCTTCTTCGCTGGCGGAGCGGCAGCAGGCGCCTTCTCATCCACCGAGCCCGTCACGGCGACCGCGGGCCAGCTCTCGCTCTGCTTCTCGGGCGCCTTTGCCGGCGACGCCTTCTCAGGTTCGCTCTTCCCCGTCTGCGCCACGACGACCTTCTCGTTCGGTGCGATACCGGCTTCCTGGTAGGCGACCTCAAGGTTCTCGCTCGCGTCGGAACGCTCGGCATCGGTAAGCCCGCTATACTGAAGCGCGCGCGTCAGATCGACGATGGCGTCACCCGGCCGTCCGGATATGCGATAAGCGAGCCCGCGGTAATAGTGTGCCTTTGCCGTGAGCGAGCCGGGAAGCCGCCCGCGCATCGCCGCGTTGATGCCGCCGATCGCCGGTTCGACCTCGCCCGCTTTGTACGCATCGATCGCGCGGCTGAGGATGTCCTCGGAAATGTCTCCGGCGCCGGCAGCGAAGATGCCAGCCCCCGACCACAAAATCGCCGCCGCCAATATTCGAATGCCCCGGCCCACGAGCGCCTCAGAAATGGCTGCAATATCCGCGTGACGCCGAAATCACGGCTCGTCACGGCGCGGAATATTCGCCGATTCGCAGGCTGTCCGACGCAACGGACCGCAGTCACCTGTGCACAGACTGTCCGTGCCTGCGCAAATCGCTATTCGCCGGCGACCCTGCGCGCGGAAAGCATGTCGAGCGTGCGCCCGAGACCGGCGAGCAGCGAGCCGATCGCAAACAGCGCGATGACGAGGATCTGCAGGTAGTCCTCAACCCCCTCCTTGGCGATCATGAAATCGGAGATGTCGGCGTCCGAGTTGCGAAACTGCGCCAGCGCTGCTTCTCGCTTGGCCTCGACCGCGCTCACGTCGCCCGCCGGCGCGTTGAGCTGCTTCAGCACCGCGATCTGGTTGTCATACGCCGTCTTGAGCTGGATCTGCGCCGACTGCTGCACGGTGAAAGCGGTCAGCCGCCACTGGATGTCGCGATCGAGGGGCGCCAGATAGAACATCTGCGCCGCCGTCGAAGCCAGCAGAAACAGGATGCCGACCAGTTCGCCAAATTGATAAAGCTTGAGACGCATCGTGTGCCTTTCCCCCTTGCCGGACCGCGCATCCACCGCGGAACTTGCGCGGCACCGTAGCGAGGCGGGCGAAGCTCGTTAAGAGGATCGTCGCCTCTCGTTGCTATCGAGATGCCGGGAGATGCGAAATGAGCAACACACCAGCCGGCGAACTGCGCATTCGCGCCATGGGGCCGACCGACCTGAACCTCGCGGCAGACTGGGCCGCGGCCGAGGGATGGAACCCCGGCCGCGCCGACACCTCGTGCTTCACCGTGATCGACCCTGAGGGCTTCCTCATCGCCGAGCATGAAGGCAAGCCCGCGGCCATCATCTCCAACGTCAACTACGACGACGGCTTCGCATTCCTCGGCTTCTACATCGTCCGCCCCGATCTGCGCGGCCGCGGCTTCGGCATCGCCATTTGGCGCCGGGCGTTGCAGCGCTCCGGCACGCGCGTCGTTGGCCTCGACGGCGTCGTTGCCCAGCAGGACAACTACCGCAAGTCGGGTTTCGCCTTCGCCCATCGAACCATCCGCTACGGCGGCGCCCCGGCCCCCGTCAAATCAGACGCGCCGACCGTCGCCTTGCACAATGTCCCGTTCGATCTGCTCGCCGCCGATGACGCGCGCTGCTTCCTCGCCGACCGCCCCGCGTTTCTGCGCGCCTGGATCGATGCACCGGGCCACGTCGGCCGCGCGCTGCTGCGCGACGGCGCTTTGGCCGGCTGGGGTGTCATCCGCCCC
>CALRVN010000280.1:0-5425 GCA_943371625.1 Hyphomicrobium sp. CS1GBMeth3 | reverse complement strand
CTCGTTCCCCAACTTTGGCCACTGGCGGGTCCGGGCCGACCTCCTGCTCACCGGCCGCATGCCGCAGACCGAGAACCTGCCCGATACCTGGTACGCGAGCCCCAACGGCCATCTTTGCACCATCAAGGACTTTGTCGACCTCGTTGCCTTGATCGACGCCGAGGTCGAGGAAGCGGTCGCCTTCAACAGCTCGGGCCAGCGGCTGCCGATCCGCCGCTCGCTGTCGTTGCAGAATCTCCTCGGCGAAAAGGCCGTCTTCCTGTTGCGAAAGCGCGCAAGACGCTAGGCCGCCGACCCCGAAAAACCTGCGCGGTTTCGCCGTACCCCCAATGTTTCCGGCCCTTTCTTGACACCCTATGGGGCCGTCACTATGGTGCGCCGCGTTGATGGATCCTGCCGTTTTGGTAAGGCTCGAAAAGCGCAGCTAGGCCGGTAAAAACCATGTCGTCCGATGGGAAGAAGCCGACCCCGGGACATGGCGATATAAGCCCTGCGGAGCGCGAGGCCTTCCGACAGCGATCAGAGGCGATCGGCAAGCGGCTCGACGCGGTGAAAACCGAGCGCGAGTCGGCTAGTCGCTCGTCTAGAACTCCGGTAGATGGCGCCGCCTTCGGGAAGGCATTCCGTCTCGCCGCCGAGCTTCTGGTCGGTGTCGGCGTCGGTGGTTTCATTGGGTGGGCACTAGATCGCCAACTCAGCACGGGGCCCTGGCTCCTGGTTCTGTTTGTCATCCTCGGCTTTGCCGCAGGCATAACGAACGTGATCCGGACGGCACAGGCGGAACAAAGAAAACAGCAAGCATCGCAGCTTGCATCGCCGTCCGTTCCGGACGACGAGGACGACGACAGGTAGGGAGCGGACCTTGGCTGCAGAAGGCGCGCATGGAGCGGCTCATGGCCCCATGCAACAGTTCGAGATCAAGCGGCTTATTCCGATCGAGCTGTTCGGGTACGACGTCTCGTTCACCAACGCATCGCTCTTCATGGTGATCGCGCTCGCGATAATCCCGCTGTTCTATCTCATCGCCATGAACCGCCGCGCCCTCGTTCCGGGCCGCCTGCAGTCCACGGCCGAGCTCAGCTACGAGTTCATCGCCAACATGGTGAAGGACATCGTCGGCCCCGGGGGCATGAAATACTTCCCCTGGATCTTCACGATCTTCATGTTCATTCTCGTGCTGAACATCCTAGGGCTGCTGCCCTATTCGTTCACCGTCACGAGCCACATCATCGTGACGTTCGCCCTCGCCGCCATGGTCTGGCTGATCATCACCGCGATCGGCTTCATGAATCACGGCATTGGTTTCCTGAAGCTCTTCGTCCCTGATGGCGTGCCGTTCTGGCTGCTGCCGATCATCGTCGTCATCGAGGTGATCTCCTACCTCATCCGCCCCATCAGCCACTCGGTGCGTCTGTTCGCCAACATGATGGCCGGACACGCCATGCTGAAGGTCTTCGCCGGCTTCGTTATCGGCCTTGGCGTGCTCGGCGGCTGGGCGCCTCTCGTGTTCCTTGTCGGCTTCACCGGCCTCGAGCTGGTTGTCGCCTTCCTCCAGGCCTTCATCTTTACGGTGCTGACCTGCATCTACCTCAACGATGCGGTGAACATGCACCACCACTGAGCGCTATGAAGGTCGGGCTTTGAGGGAGGTGCTCCCTGGTCCGGATTTCATCGTAACGAACCCTAAAAGTTCAAAATCAAAACTCGAATGGAGACGACCACTATGGATCCTCAGGCAGCAAAGTTCATCGGTGCCGGCCTCGCCTGCTTCGCGCTCATCGGCGCCGGCATCGGCATCGGCAACATCTTCGGCAACTACCTGTCGGGCGCCCTGCGCAATCCGTCGGCTGCCCCTGGTCAGTTCACCAACCTGCTGATCGGCTTCGCGCTTTGCGAAGCGACCGGCCTGTTCGGCCTGCTGATCGCGCTGATGATCCTGTTCGCCTGATCCGGTCGAAGCGCGACCCAGCGAGGAGGAAACAATGATCGCAGCTGTCTCAGCGATGGTCGTGGCGGTTGCCGCGGCTGCGCACGAGGAAAAGGCGGGAGGTCTGCCGCAGCTTAATCCGGCTGACTTCGCTCCGCAGCTCGCCTGGCTCGCGGTTACCTTTGTCCTGCTCTATCTCGTGCTGTCGCGCGTAACGCTGCCGCGCATCGGCGAAGTGCTCGAGGAGCGTCGTGATCGCGTTCAGCGCGATCTCGACGCCGCCGGACGCTTCAAGGCCGATACGGACGCCGCACTTGCCGCCTATGAGAAGGCCCTTGGCGACGCCCGCCAGAAGGCCTCCTCGATGGCCAAGGAAGTGCGTGACCGCCTCGCCGCCGATACCGAAGGCGAGCGCACGCGCATCGAGGGCGAGCTGGGTGCAAAGCTGGCCGAGGCCGAAGCGCGCATCTCCGCGACCAAGTCCAAGGCGCTTCAAAGCGTCGACGAGATCGCCGCCGAAACGGCAAGCGCCGTGATCGGCAAGCTCCTTGGCGAGGACGTAAGTCCCGCCGAGGTCAAGAAGGTCATCCAGCCCGCAGCCGAGTGAGAATTTAAATGCACTTCGATCTGCACGACCCGACCTTCTGGGTGATGATCGCCTTCTTCGCGTTCGTCAGCCTCATCCTCTACTACAAGGTCCCGGCGACCATCGGTAAGGCGCTCGACGCCCGCGCCGATGCTATTCGCCGTGAGCTGGATGAGGCACGCCGCCTGCGCGACGAAGCCCAGAGCCTGCTCAACGACTACAAGCGCAAGAGCCGCGAGGCCGAGAACGAGGCCAAGGAAATCCTCGACCAGGCACGGCGCGAGGCCGAGGGACTGACCGCGCAGACCCGCAAGGCGCTGCAGGAATCGGTCGAGCGTCGCACCAAGTCTGCCGAGGAGAAGATCGCCCGCGCTGAGGCTCAGGCCTTGGCCGAGGTTCGCTCTTCCGCGGTCGACAGCGCCATCGCCGCCGCCGAGAAGATCCTCAAGTCGCGCGCCTCGCAGGCTGGAACGGCAGCAACGCTCGTCGAGCAGGGCATCAGGGACATGGCCGGAAAGCTGAACTAGCACCGGCAAGAAGTTCGGCACTACCAAGAAACGCCTCGGCAAGCTTCAAGCTCGCCGGGGCGTTTTTCTTTTCAAAGTCCCGCTAGTGCCGCTCGCAATAATACGCCTCGCCTGAGCACACCGCGCCATCGACGAGACGCGCCGTCTCGCCGCGAAACTTTGCAAGGTCCGCCGCGCTCGCCGTCCCGATGAGATTGCGGCTTTCACTCGGATCGTCCTTCAGATCGAACAGCTCCTCGCTAAGCCGTCCGTCCTCCGTGCGGCAGCGAATGTATTTGCGAACTTCATCGCCCAATCTTTGTACGGCACCAGCGCACGGTCGCGGCCGGAAACGGGTCTGGTGCAGCGTGGACCGGGTCGCCATTGGTCTCGTCAGCGGCACGCCCTCCCACGAACTCGGAATGGGAAGCCCGACGCGATCCAGTATCGTCGGAGCGATATCGATTTGCGCTGCGAACGAGAGGTCAGGATACGCGGACGCCTCGGAGTCATAGATGATCAGCGGAACATGCATCTCCTGCTGGTAGAGAAACCGGCCGTGCGCCACGTGCCCGCGCTCCCCCAGTCCGTCTCCGTGGTCGCTGCCTATGACCACCATGCTGTTCTTGAGGTAGCCCTTATCGTCGAGCGCAGAAAACATCCGGCGGATCATCGCGTCCGCCTGCATCGACCCGTCGTCATAGCGGTTTGACAGTGCCTCGACCTCCGCCGTTGTCATCGGCCGATAGTTCGGCACACCGAACCCATCGAACGACTGCGGCTTCTCGAGCGCACGCGACGCGACGACTCCCACATCACTGATGAGCGGCGTGAGGTGCTGGAACTTCTGAAACTGATCGAGCTTCGTGCCGAGTATGTGCGTCGACATGAGGAAGACGAAGATGAAGCGCGGCTGTCCGTCGAATGGCTCCATCTTCTCGAAGTCGGCCACGAGTTCGGCGTCGCTGACGGGGTCATGACATTGGCGATTGGTGCAGTCGCGCATGTCGTCGATGTCGTTTCCGTAGAAATCCCACAGATAGCGCCACGTCCTGTGATCGCCCGCCAGGTAGTAGCTGACGCGATACCCTGCACGCTTCAGCACGCTGTTGAGCTTGAAGCTTTCCGGCGACAGCTTGTTGTAGGGCAGGCTCGCCAACGTGCTCCCGATGCCGCAGTAGGATTCCGCGCACGTCGCGAACGCCAGGTCGACGGCCACCGCCTTCTTCTGCGCGACGATCTCCGACAGGAACGGCGTGGTCGGGCGCGGATAGCCGTAGACGCCGAGACGGTCGGCCCTCCACGAGTCGGCGTAGATGATCACGACGTTCTTGCGCGGGGTGTCCTTGCGCACGGGAGGATAGTTCAGCTCGCTCTGTCGGCTGTTGAGGGCGGCCAACACCCTGTCGTTGTCCCAATCGAGCAGATTGCGCGACGGCGAAGCGTTGAAAAATTCTAGCACCGGCTCACCATGGGTCGCCGTCGGAACGTAAGTAACGATCATCACGCTGAGGCCCAACGCCACTGCGAGCGAACCGACTGCCTGCCTGATGGGAGCCGTTCTCCACCTGTCCGGCCCCAGCGCCGCCAGCATCGTGCGGCCGATCGCCAGCCAAGCCGCGGCAAGTGAAAGCAGCACTGCCGCACCGATGAGCGCCAGCATAAGCGAAGCTCGATCGTTGCCTTCGACAGCCATGAAATCGAGCACGACGTCGGGCCTCGACAGCGCCGATCCCACCACCGGCCAGGTGAGACTGTCGCCCCAAAAGCGGTTCGCGTAGAAGCTCCCGATATAGACCGTGAAGAAGAACCCGCTCTGCAGCGCCGCCACGGCGACGGTCGTCAGCAGCGGCAGACGCGATCCGGATGATACGACCCGCGCGACAAGCAGCCCCGCCAGAACCGCCAGCGACACGCAGCAGATCGCAAAGAGCAGATCTAGAAAAACAGCCCCGGCATGAGCGCCAAAGGTTGCGCGGTGCCAAAAGAAGAATGCCAGCGGCGCAAAACTAAGACCGATCGCGGCGATAAGCGCGAGCATCGCTCGCCCGCGGACAAGTGCGGCCATCAAGTCTCCCGTTCGTTAGACGCGAGACTAGCCTGCTCCCTGAGCGTTCTGGTCGAAGCCGACGAAGACCTCGAACTCACCCGGACGCGTTCCTTCGGGAATGTCGAAGGTGATCGTCCGCACCGTCGAGAAATAAGCGATCGGGTTATCGACGGCGACCGTCGCATCGACGCTCACCGTGTCGCCCGTGATCTTGGCGCGCTTGGCGTCCGTGACCGCGACGTTGATCGGCAGCCGTACCGTGCCGGCATTGCCGCGAGGTCCGAGCAGCACGCGGCCCGAGAACCCGTACCGCACCGTCACACGGCCCGGCTCGATCTGGCATTCACGTGCCGTCT
>CALRVN010000279.1:0-5425 GCA_943371625.1 Hyphomicrobium sp. CS1GBMeth3 | reverse complement strand
ACACCACCGCCGTGTAGAAGAAGGCGAAGAAGACGATCAGCACCACGTAGAGCAGGATGTGCAGCGGCTGCCCGCTGCCAAGCGCCGCCGTCATCTCGTTAAGCCACGTTGGACCCTGGCCCGCGGTGAACTGCGCCGCCGTGATCGGCAGCAGCAATAGCGAGGAGGCGAAGATCGGCGGGATGACGCCCGCGGAGTTCAGCTTCAACGGCAGGTGCGAGGAATCGCCCTGGAACATGCGGTTGCCGACCTGGCGCTTCGGATACTGGATCAGCAAGCGCCGCTGCGCGCGCTCCATGAACACGATGGCGGCAACGACACCGAGCATCAGCGCCAGGAGCGCCAGCAGGAGACCGACCGACAGCGAGCCCGTACGCGCAAGCTCGAACAGGCCGACGAGCGCCGCAGGCAGACCCGCGACGATGCCGGCGAAGATGATCAGAGAGATACCGTTGCCGACGCCGCGCTGCGTGATCTGCTCGCCCAGCCACATCAGGAACAGCGTACCGCCGACCAGCGTGATGACCGTGGTGACGCGGAAGAACCAACCCGGGTCCATGACCACCGCGCCTGCCGCACCGCTCGAGCCCTCGAGGCCGATGGCGATGCCGTAGGCCTGGAACGCTGCCAGCACCACCGTCAGGTAGCGCGTGTATTGGTTGATCTGCTTGCGGCCCTGCTCGCCTTCCTTTTTCAAGGCCTCGAGCTTCGGCGACATCGAGCTCATCAACTGCATGATGATCGACGCCGAGATGTACGGCATGATGTTGAGCGCGAAGATAGCCATGCGCTCGACGGCACCGCCTGCGAACATGTTGAACATGCCGAGGATGCCGCTGGCGTTGGCGTGGAAGGTCTGCGCGAATGCCGTCGGGTTGATGCCGGGAAGCGGAATGAACGTTCCGAAGCGATAGACGATCAGCGCACCCAGCGTGAAGTAGATGCGGTGCTTCAGATCAGTCGCTTTGGCGAAGGCGCCAAAGTTCAGATTGGCGGCTAGCTGCTCGGCAGCGGATACCATTGTTCGTTCTCCCGACCTTCGCGCCCCGTTGCGGTGGGCCGCCCTGTGGTTGTCCCCTCGCCTTAGATGGGAGCCCGCCTCGGGCGCGGCAACGCCGCAAGCATTCTAGCGCCGGCGGCATCAGCCACTGACGCCTATCTGCGCCAAGGTTATTCTTCGCTTGCCGCGCCTGGCTTCTTGTTCTTGGCGGCCTTTTTGGCCTCAGTTTTCTTGCGCTTCGCCTCGTCGGCGGGGAGCACCTTCTTCTCGATCAAGGTAACCGAGCCGCCCGCCTTCTCGATCGCAGCCCGGGCCGTACCGGAGGCGTGATCGACGGTCAGAGCCAGCTTCGCGGTCAGCTCACCCGAGCCGAGCACCCGCAGGCCGTCCTTGCCGCGGCGCAGGATGCCGGCGGCAACGAGCGCATCCAGATTCACCGGCTTGCCGGCGTCCAGGCGCTTCTCGTCGATCGCCTGCTGCAGCGAGCCGATGTTGATCTCGTTGTAGTCCTTGCGGCGCCACTTGTTGAAGCCGCGCTTCGGCAGACGGCGATGCAATGGCATCTGGCCGCCTTCGAAGCCGCCGATGGCGACGCCGGAACGGGCCGTCTGGCCCTTGCCGCCGCGGCCGCCCTGCTTGCCGAGCCCCGAGCCGATGCCACGGCCGACGCGCAGGCGCTCCTTGCGCGAACCGTGCTTGTCTTTGATCTCATTGAGCCGCATCGGACCCTAGCTCCTTAGGATTTCTTGCCCGCCGGCGCATCGACGATGCGCACGAGGTGCGGGATCTTGTTGATCATGCCGCGGACGGAGGGGGTGTCCTCCAGCTCGCGCCGGCGATGCAGCTTGTCGAGGCCGAGGCCGCGCAGCGTCTGCGTCTGGATCTCAGGACGCCGGTTGGCGCTGGCGATCTGCTCGACTGTGATGGTCTTCTTGGCCATGACGCTTCATTCCTAGAGTAATGCCGAGCGGTGTTGATTACGCCTCGGCGGCAGCTTCGCCGGCAGCCGAACCGTCACGGCGGCGAGACACGATCTCGCTCACCTTCTTGTTGCGGCGGGCAGCAACGGCACGCGGGTTCTCCTGATGCTTCAGAGCATCGAAGGTAGCGCGCACCACGTTGTATGGGTTGGTCGAGCCGAGCGACTTGGCGACCACGTCGTGCACACCGAGCATCTCGAACACGGCGCGCATGGCGCCGCCAGCGATGATGCCCGTACCGGCAGGAGCCGAGCGCAGCACGACCTTGCCCGATCCGTGACGGCCTTCGCTGTCATGGTGCAGCGTACGCGCATCGCGCAGCGGCACGCGGAGCAGCGCGCGCTTGGCGGCTTCCGTCGCCTTGCGGATCGCTTCCGGAACCTCGCGGGCCTTGCCGTGGCCAAAACCCACCCGGCCCTTCAGATCGCCCACGACGACGAGCGCGGCGAAGCCGAAGCGCTTACCGCCTTTGACGACCTTGGCGACGCGGTTGATGTGAACGAGCTTCTCGGTGAACTCGCTATCCCGCTCTTCGCGATCGCGACCGCCACGGTCTCTTCCTTGGGGACGTGCCACGTTGCAATCCTCTTCTTAAAAGTTCAGCCCGCCCTCGCGGGCGGCATCGGCGAGCGCCTTGACGCGGCCGTGGTAGATGTATCCGCCGCGATCGAAGACGACGTCCTTGACGCCGGCCTTCAACGCGCGCTCGGCGATGAGCTTGCCGACAGCCGCCGCAGCTGCCTTGTCGGCGCCCGTCTTCAGGGCCGACTTCAGATCCTTCTCCAGCGTCGAAGCCGCGGCGACGGTCTTGCCGCCCGCGTCGTCGATCACCTGCACGTAGATGTGCTTCGACGAACGGTGCACCGAAAGGCGGGGCCGCCCCGTCGAGTTCGCCTTCAGCGAACGACGGACGCGCGACTTGCGCCGAGCGAACAACTTGTTGAGTTCGGTCATTGCTTGCGTCCTTACTTCTTCTTGCCTTCCTTGCGGAAGATGTATTCGCCCTGATAGCGGATGCCCTTGCCCTGGTAGGGCTCCGGCGGCCGCGAAGCGCGGATGTTGGCTGCCACCTGTCCGACGAGCTGCGGATCGATGCCCGAGACGGTGATGATTTCCTGCTTGGCGCCCGACACCTTCACCTCGACGCCCGACGGGATCTTGTGGATCACGTCATGGCTGAAGCCGATGTTGAGCTGCAGCTGGTCCTTGCCCTTCATGGCGGCGCGGAAACCGACGCCCTGGATTTCCAGGACGCGCGAGTAGCCTTCCGTCACGCCGTCGATGAGGTTCTGAATCATCGTGCGCGACATGCCCCACATGGAGCGTGCCAGCTTGGTGTCGTCGAGCGGCTCGACCTCGATGCCGGCCTCCGTCTTCTCGACCTTGATCTTGTCCGGAACCGTAAAGGCGAGCTCGCCCTTGGGTCCCTTGACCTTGACCTCTCGTCCATTGACGGTTGCCGTCACCTTGGACGGGACCGGGACTGCTCTTTTGCCGATACGTGACATGGTCGTTCCAAAGCCTTGATGCGGACCCGCTACTGCGGGCCGCCGATTAGAAGATGCTGCAGAGGATCTCTCCGCCGACGTTCTCTTCGCGCGCCTTCGAGTCCGACATCACGCCCTTCGGCGTGGAGAGGATCGCAACGCCGAGACCGTTCGCAACGGTCGGCAGATCGCGCACCGGCGAGTAGACCCGCCGACCCGGCGTCGAAACGCGCTGGATCTCTTTGATGGCCGGCTGCCCGTTGTAGTACTTCAGCTCGATCTCGAAGACCGGCAGCGCGCCCTTCTGCTCGACGCGCGAGTACCCGCGGATATAGCCCTCTTCCTCGAGCACGTCGAGAACGCGCGCGCGGATGTTGGAGGCCGGCGTAACGCACTTCGGACGGCGCCGCATCTGAGCGTTGCGGATGCGTGTCAGCATATCGCCTAGGGGATCGTTGATCGACATTCTTTGGCCCTCCCCTTACCAGCTCGACTTGGTCATGCCGGGGATCAGACCCTGGCTTGCCAGATCACGCAGCTGGTTGCGGCACATTCTGAGCTTGCGGTAGTAGCCGCGCGCGCGGCCGGTGAGCTCGCACCGGTTACGAATACGCGTCGGTGAGGAATTGCGCGGCATCTCGGCGAGCTTGATGCGCGCCGCAAAGCGCTCCTCTGCCGGACGCTTCAGGTCGTTCGCGATCGCCTTCAGGCGCTTGCGCTTCTCGGCCTTCTCCGCCGAAAGGCGACGCCGCCTGTTGTTCTTTTCTACCGAGCTCGTCTTAGCCATCTATATCCTCCAAAGGCCTTTCGGGTCAGCCCGAGGTCCTCTAGCTGCGAAACGGGAAGTTGAAGCCGCGAAGGAGCTCGCGAGCCTCGTCGTCGTTGGGTGCCGACGTACAAACGATGATGTCCATGCCCCAGATCTGGTCGACCTTGTCGTAGTCGATCTCCGGGAACACGATGTGCTCTTTCAAACCGCAAGCATAGTTGCCGCGACCGTCGAAGCTCTTCGGGTTCAGGCCGCGGAAGTCCTTCACGCGCGGCAGCGCGATGGTGACGAGCCGATCCAGGAACTCGTACATGCGATCGCCACGCAGCGTAACCTTGGCGCCGATCGGCATGCCTTCACGCAGCTTATATGTGGCGATGGCCTTGCGCGACTTGGTCTGCACCGGGCGCTGGCCCGAGATCAGCGCCAGATCGCCCGCGGCGCTCTCGACCTTCTTGCGGTCGTTCACGGCCTCGCCGACACCCATGTTCAGCACGATCTTCTCGAGCTTGGGCACCTGCATAACGTTCTGGTACTTGAACTTCTCCTGCAGCGCCTCGCGCACGATCTTCTCGTAGTGCGTCTTCATGCGCGGCTTGTAGTCGGCCGGACGCGGAGCAGCTGGTGCGCGCGGCTCTTTGGGAGCAGCGGCCTTCTTCTCGCGCTTGGCTTTGACCGGTGCGCCACCCTTGGCGCCGCCAGCGGCCTTTGCCGGTTTCTCTTTCTCAGCCATGACTACTGTCTCTCCGGAATGACTTCGCCCGAACGCTTGGCGAAGCGAACCTTCTTGCCGTCATCGAGGAACTTGAAGCCGACTCTGCTCGGCTTGCCGTCCTTCGGATCCTCGATGGCGAGGTTCGAAATGTGGATCGGCGCTTCCTTCGAAATGATTCCGCCTTCCTGCGAAGCGGACTGCTTCTGGTGGCGGCGCACGACGTTGACGCCGCGCACGAGCGCGCGCTGCTCCTTGGGAAGCATCTCGACGACCTCGCCATGCTTGCCCTTGTCGCGGCCAGCGATGACGATGACGTGGTCGCCCTTCTTGATCTTAAGCGACGCCATCACAGCACCTCCGGGGCAAGCGAAACGATCTTCATGTGGTTCTTGGCCCGCAGCTCGCGCGTGACGGGTCCGAAAATACGGGTGCCGACCGGCTCGCCCTGCGCGTTGATCAGCACGGCGGCATTGC
>CALRVN010000278.1:0-5440 GCA_943371625.1 Hyphomicrobium sp. CS1GBMeth3 | reverse complement strand
GCCGTCGACCTCAACGCGGCCAGCGGCCATGCCGACGTGCTCGCGGCGGCGGACGCGACCGGCGCCACGACGGTCAACCTCAATCTCGTCGCCGGCGGCTTCATCTCCTCGCCGATCGTGGTCGTAAGCCAGAGTGCCGACGCCGATGCCTCAGAGGCCTTCACGCGCGGCGCCGTATTCGGCGACCCCGGCATCATCGCCTACGCAGTCGGCAAGCAAGGCTCGGACTGGGTGGTCACCTCGAGCGTCGATGCCAATGCGGCTGCCTCCGTCGTCACCAACGTTACGAGCGCCCTGTCGACCCTTGCCGGCAGTTTCTTCGCGCCGGCGTCCACGCTCGTCTCGTATCGCCGCGGTGGCGAGAACGAAAACACCTGCGGCCTGTGGTTCCGAACAGATGCCGGACGCTATGACCTCGACTCGACGGTCAGCGGTGGGGGCGGGCTCGGCACTTTCACCTCGCGCCAACGGCTCTCCTATGCGGGCGCCCAGGCGGGTCTCGACTGCGCCAGCCTCAACATCGACGGCTCGGGCTGGAATGCGCACGCCGGCGTCACGGGCGGCCAAATCGAGGGCGACGTCGGGCAGCGCGGCGGCATCGGCAGCACAGATATCGAAGCCCCGTTCGCCGGCGCCTACGCCTTCCTTACCAACGGCGCACTCGCCTTCGATGTGAGTGTGCGCCGCGACTTCAATTCGCTGAAATTCTCCAACCGTTTCGCCGGGCTCGACGACACAGAGGTCGATGGCGAGGCGACGACCGTCGCGGGTGCCGCCAGCTATCGCGCCAACTTTGGTGGCGGACTCTCGGTCTCTCCGTCGGCGGAAATCACCTACACGCGCTATGAGCTCGACACGTTCCGCATCGCATCCGGCACGGCGCCGGGCAGCGTATCCGCCGGCTCGGACGAGGCGCTCGTGGCCAAGCTCGGCGTGCAGATCGCATACGTGCAGCAGGTCGGTCCCAGTACGTACCTGCAGCCGTATGCCAACGTGAGCGCGTGGCACGATTTCGACGGCGAGTCCGACCTCAGCCTCTCCTTCGATGACGTCGGCAGCGGCGCCAACACATTCCACGCCAACACGACGGGCCCCACCTCGTTCGGGCAGTACACGGGCGGCCTCGCGTTCGCCGACACGAAGCTCGGCTTCTCGGGATACATCCAGGGCGCCTGGCGCGAGGGCGCCGATATCTCGGGCGGCTCGCTCACTGCCGGCGGGCGCGTCGATTTCTGACGTCTAACGCACTCAGCAGGCCTGCGGGTGGTGATGCGATATTGGTGCGGGCGGCCGGACTCGAACCGGCACGTCCTGGAAGGACAAGGGATTTTAAGTCCCTGGCGTCTACCGTTCCGCCACGCCCGCTTGCCCCGAGAGGCGCGCCTTTATGGGCCGCTTCGGGCCGGGGATGCAATGGCACCCGTCGCCGGGGGCGCGCCATGCCTTATGGCGCCGAGCAGCAGCACATAAAGAAGAAGCCCGTTGAAGGTATGCCAGAGGAAGTGCGAGCCGACGCCGCGCCCACCCCTGACGGCCCAGCGACAGACCTCGAAATCGATCGTGCGGAAGGTCATCGCGAGGAGGAAGATAGCGGCTCCAGCGAAGATATACTTCGCCGCCGGATGGCGCTGAACGAGCAGCAAGGCGCCGACCGCGACCAGGGCAAGGAATGCCGGCGCGTAACCGACCGTACCGTTGAAGCAGCGTTTGCCGGCGCCGCGCGTCATGGGCAGCAGCTCATTGGAGCACTGGATGCCCTGCGCATACTTGACGGAAAAATAGAAACCGACCAACGCGGCGATAACGATGATCCACGGCGTGCCGGCGAACCGGCGCAGGGCGTAGCCGAGGTAGCCGAGCATGAACAGCGAGATCGGGATCGTGTCGAACGGAATGGCCCACACCGTCGCGTAGGTGTGAAACATGAAGCTGCCGGTACCGATGCAAATGACGATAACAATGAGCAGCCATTCGAACAGCGCCCAATCCTTGCGCGGAGCGCGCGCGAGCTGCCAGGCGGCGATCAGTCCGGCGATGATAAATGCGCCATTGGAGATCGCGTTGAGAGGCTCGGCCCAGAAGCCGGGGTCGCCGCCGCGCTCGCAGTAGCTGAAGACCTTGGTCCAATCCATGTGCCCCAGCGCGTCCTTATAGTCTGTACAGCTTGGCGGCTGCCTTGCGGCCGCGGACCTGCTTGACGACGGCCACCGAAATCGTGCGCAGCAGGGCCTGCAGAAATCCAACCGCGCCAAATGTCTCGTAGCGATAGCGAAGCCGCGGCACGAAATCGTGCCAGCGCCGGGCATCCTTGAAGCGCGCGCGAGCGGGCAGCTTGCGGTCGCGACCGGTGCTGTCGATACTCGAATTTTCGAGCACGTCGGGCGTAACGGGTCGTGGGAGCACGCCGTACGTCACGAGGCCGCTTTGCCACGGCCGGCGCATGTCCTCGTCTACGGGCAGCGTTCGCTTGGCGTAGGCGTTGCTAAACTTGATCGCGCCGGTGCGGCTGATGAGGTAGGCGCCGGTCCCGTTCGGCACGGTCCAATACTTGACCAACTCGCGGCCGTTGCCGAGGCCGGCAACCGGCATCACCACCGACTTGGTGTCGTTGGAAAGACGTATGATGTCCCAGTCGTCCGCGGCATGGACCGCGGCCTCGATCGTCGGCAGCAGATCGTCAGCGAGTTGCACGTCGTCCTCGATGACGAGCGCATATTCCCCATCCCGGCCCTCAAGCAGGCGGTGAATGCGCAGATGGCTGGCGTAGCAGCCTATCTCGCCGGCGGTGAAGGCGGGCTCGTGCGGCTCCGCACCGTCGAAGAACTGATCTCGGAGATCCGATTCGAGGCGGTTCCCGTCGACGGCGGCAAAACGCTCGAAGGAGAGGCCGACGCGTTCGCCCTCGGCAATCATACGGGTGAGCCGCTCGCGGTCGCGATCGAGATTGATCACGAACACCCACATGCGGCTAGTCCTTCTTCTCCGGCGCGACGACGCGAATATGCAGCTCGCGCAGCTGCTTGGGCGCTACCTCCGAGGGCGCGCCCATGAGCAGATCGTTGGCCTGCTGGTTCATCGGGAACAGCGCGACGTCGCGCACCGTCTTGGTGCCGGTGAGCAGCATCACCATGCGTTCGATACCGGCCGCCATGCCGCCGTGGGGGGGCGCACCATACTGGAACGCACGATACATCCCGCCGAACCGTTCCTCGACATCCGCGCGGCTCAGCCCCGTGATCTCGAACGCCTTGACCATCGTCTCAGGCACGTGGTTACGCACCGAGCCCGACGCGATCTCGTAGCCGTTGCAGACGATGTCGTACTGGTTGGCCTTTAGCCCGAGCAGTGCGTCGCGCCCTTCCTTCTCGGCATTCTCCAGTGCTTCGCGTCCGCCTTTGGGCATCGAGAACGGGTTGTGCGAGAAGTCGATCTTCTTCTCGTCCTCGCTCCACTCGTAGAAGGGGAAGTCGACAATCCAGGCGAATGCGAAGCGGCCCTCATCGATCAGCTTGAGCTCACGCCCGATCTCGTCGCGGGCAAGGCCAGCGAACTTATAGAAGCGCGCCGGATCGCCTGCGGTGAAGAAGCAGGCATCGCCCGTCTTGAGGCCCATCTGCGTCTGGACGGCAGCCGCACGCTCGGCCCCGATGTTCTTCGCAATCGGACCGGCGCCCGCTGAACCTTCTTCTTCGCGCCAGAAGATGTAGCCGAGGCCCGGTTGGCCTTCCTTCTGCGCCCAGGCGTTCATGCGGTCGCAGAACGCGCGCGATCCGCCGGCTGGAGCCGGGATGGCCCACACGCGAACCTTGGGGTCCTTTTCGATCATGCTCGCGAAGACCTTGAAGCCCGAGCCGCGGAAGTGATCGGTGACGTCCTGCATCTCGATCGGGTTGCGCAGGTCCGGCTTGTCGGAGCCGTACTTGGCGATCGCCGTGTCGTAGGGGATGCGCTGCCAGCCGCTGTCGACCCTCTTGCCGTCCGCGAACTCTTCGAACACGGCGGTGAGGATCGGCTCCATCGTCTGGAAGATGTCTTCCTGCTCGACGAAGCTCATCTCGACGTCGAGCTGATAGAATTCGCCCGGCAGCCGGTCGGCGCGCGGATCCTCGTCGCGGAAGCACGGCGCGATCTGGAAATAGCGGTCGAAGCCCGACACCATCAGCAGCTGCTTGTACTGCTGCGGCGCCTGTGGCAACGCGTAGAACTTGCCGGCGTGGATGCGCGAGGGAACGAGGAAGTCGCGCGCGCCTTCCGGCGACGACGCGGTCAGGATCGGCGTCGGGAACTCGTTGAAACCGGAATCGTGCATGCGCGCCCGGATCGAGCGCGTGATCGCCAGACGCTTCATGATGATGCCGTGCAGCGTCTCGCGACGAAGGTCCAGGAAGCGATAGGTGAGCCGCAAGTCTTCCGGATAGTCCGGCTCGCCGAACACCGGGACGGGCAGCTCCTTGGCCTGCGACAGAACCTCGATGTCGGAGGCGAACAGCTCGACCTCGCCGGTCGGCAGCTCGGCGTTGACGGTGCCGTCGGGACGCTGGCGAACGTTGCCGTCGATGCGGATGACCCATTCGGAGCGAACGCTCTCGGCGGTCTTGAAGGCCGGGCTGTCCGGATCGGCCACGACCTGGGTGATGCCGTAGTGGTCGCGCAGGTCGATGAAGAGGAGGCCACCGTGGTCACGGACGCGGTGCACCCAGCCGGAAAGGCGAACAGTCGAGCCGATGTCGGATGCGCGCAGCGCGCCGCAGGTGTGCGAGCGATAGCGGTAGAGGGGCGCCGCGGGCGACGATTCCGTCTTAGTCGTCTTGCCCTTAGCCTTCGCGTCAGCCATTTTTCCGCAGTCCTGACATATAGTTAGAAGCAACCGCGCAGCGCGCAATTAATATGCGCCGCGATCTCGCTGGTGAGTGCTATTTGGCGCGGAAAAGCGCATGGCCCCATGGGGATGTCAACAGGGCGCAAGGGCACCCCGGGCCGGGGGCTGCGGACCCGCCGGCTGGCTGGCGTTTGGCAGACGACCTAGCTGCGATTGTCCCTGATCGCCTGGGCAACCTTGGTCGCCTGCGAGACGCTGCCGATCTGGTTGCCGGGAACGATGCGACGGCGGCGGTTGCTGGGAAGCGGCTGCATGCCTTTGCCCGGTGTTGGGCCAGATGCGGGCGCGGCCTCGAACTTAGCGCTGCGGTGGAGTGCCAGAGCGCGACGTGCCGCGTCGACGTGAGATGCGCGGGCCTCGAGGATGCGCATGCGCTGAAGCTCGCGGTTCACACGCTTCAGCGCCCCCGACAGCGCCTGCTTGCGCTTCAGCGGCTGCTCGGTGTTGCCGGGGAAAGCGTTGCCGCGCGGTTCGGCCTTGCCGCGGGCTTCGCGCTGGCGCTGACGGACTTGCGTGCGGACCTTACCCTTCTCGGTGCGGATCTGCTTTTGCAGCGCGCGC
>CALRVN010000277.1:0-5444 GCA_943371625.1 Hyphomicrobium sp. CS1GBMeth3 | reverse complement strand
CCTGCGGCAGCGTCTCATGCGCGCGCGCCTCGACGGGGCGGGGCCGGCCACGCCTTCGGTGTCGCAACGGGCAATGGCGGCGGCATGGGTTGCGCCGGTGCTGGCGCTGCCATGTGCGGCGGCGCTGATCGTGTTGTACGTCGGGCTCGACGAGCTGGCGCTGCTCTACTGGCAGGTGGAGAAGTTCGCGCGCGCGGCGCTGTTCCCACTGTTCGTGATGATCGCCGTCACGTCGCTGTCGCGTGCGCTGCTGCAGCCACAGCGGCCGCGCTGGCGCCTGTTCGATCTCGACGACAAGAGTGCCCGGCGCGTGAACCTGGCGGTGCACGGCATCGCCCTCGTCTACGCGCTCGATTACGTGGCGAACCGGTTGGCGAACATCCTGTCGCTGCCGCTGTCGGTCAGCATCGTCGTGGCGTTCATCGCCAGCGTGCTGATGGCGATACTGCTGGTCGTCATCGCGCGCACGCCGCTCGCCTCGCCCAGCGCGGCACCTAATAGCCAGACTTCGGCGTGGTCGCCGTATCTGCTCAAGGTGCTGTTGATCGGGCTGGCGGTGGTGCTGGTCGCAACGTCGCTGCTGGGATACGTGGCGCTCGGCCGCTTTATCGTCACGCAGCTGCTCACGACGGGTGCGGGCGTCCTGATCGTCGCGATGCTCTGCGTCGCTATCCACGCGATCGTGCCGGAGCCGAGCGAGCAGCCGACAGGCATGAACGCGATCATCGAGCAGAGCCTCAGCCTCGATGATTTCGGGCGCACGCAGCTGGTGCGCGTGCAGCACGTGCTGCTGACCATCTTCCTATTCGCGGCGGCGGTGCCACTGCTGATGCTGTCGTGGGGCCTGTCGGTCACCGACATCACCAGCTGGGTGCGCGCGGTGGTGTTCGGGTTCGACGTCGGCGGGGTGCGCGTCTCGCCGGCACGCATACTCATTGCCGTCGGCCTGTTCGTCGCTCTGCTCGCCGTCACGCGCTTCCTGCAACGCTGGCTGGCGTCGGGCGCGCTGGCGCAGGGCCGCATGGAGGCGGGGCTCGCCAACTCGATCTACACCGGCGCGGGATACGTCGGCTTCGCGGTGGCGACGCTGGCGGCCATCTCCTATGCCGGCTTCGACATCACCAGCCTTGCCATCGTCGCCGGTGCGCTGTCGGTCGGCATCGGCTTCGGCCTGCAGTCGATCGTCAACAACTTCGTCTCCGGCCTGATCCTGTTGGTGGAGCGACCGATCAAGGTGGGCGACCGCGTGACCGTCGACGGGCAGGAAGGGTTCGTGCGACGCATCTCGGTGCGCTCGACCGAGATCGAGACCTTCGACCGCGCGAGCCTCATCGTTCCCAACTCCGAGTTCATCACGAAGACGGTGACGAACTGGACGCACCGGAACGCGCTCGGGCGTGCGCTGGTGAAGGTCACGGTCAGCAATCAATCCGATCCGGACAAGGTGATCGAGATCCTGCTGAAGGTCGCCGCGGAGTGCCCGCTGGTGCAAAAGCATCCGCCGGTGTGGGCGGGCTTCGACAGCTTCGCGCCCGACGGGTTGGAATTCATCCTCATCGGCGTGGTCGGCGACGTGAACAAGGTCGGCGACGCGCGCTCGGACCTGCGGGTGCGCATCCTGCGCGCGTTCAGGGAGGCCGGTATCGAGTTTCCCGCGCAGCAACGCGACATCCACGTGCGCGAATTCGAGGGGTTGCAGCAGCTCATCGCTAATCTCGCTGAAGGACGCGAGCCGCAGGACCGCGCGCAAGCGAAGTCCGGCCCTCAGCAGACGCCGCGGCCAGATAACGATTAGAAAGCCGATTGGCCCCTCACCCGCGCTCATGCTTCACGCATGTCGCGCAACCTCTCCCCAACGGGGAGAGGCTAAGGGAAGTGCCGTGGGTGAGGTCTAACCTCTCCCGGCGGGAGAGGTCGGAAGCGAATGCAATGAGCTTTCGGGTGAGGGGTTCGAACCCCTGAGAACTCAGTCTTCGCGGTAGACGCGTTCGCGGCGCTCGTGGCGCTCCTGCGCCTCGACCGAGAGGGTTGCGATCGGGCGGGCGTCGAGACGCTTCAAGCCGATCGGCTCGCCGGTCTCCTCGCAATAACCGTAGGAGCCGTCCTCGATGCGCGCCAAGGCGGCGTCGATCTTGCCGACAAGCTTGCGCTGGCGATCACGGGCGCGGAGCTCGAGCGCGCGGTCGGTCTCGGAGGTGGCGCGGTCGGCAAGATCGGCGTGCTGCGTCGATTCCTCGTGCAGCCCCATCAGCGTCTCGCGCGTCTGGCCGATGATCTCTTCCTTCCACGCGCGCAGCTTATTGCGGAAATACATCCGCTGGCGCTCGTTCATGAACGGCTCGTCCTCCGACGGACGATAGTCGGGTGGCAGCACAATCGACGAAGACTTGGCGCGTGCCGTCATCTTATTCCCCGCAACCTTCTGCTTCTCGACACCCTGTCTTTCGACAGTCTTCTTGTCACCGGCCCTTTGACTCGAGGCTGCTTTGGTTTTGGGAGCCTTATGGCTGTCTGCCTTGGGCGCGCGCGCTTCCACGGCGCGGCTCGCTGGCTTCGCCTTCTTGGACTTCTTGTCCTTTTGCTTGCCCATCCGTGCCTCCCTTGAGGCTTAAGAGACGGCCGGCCCCTCAACCGGCGGGTAACAAGCTGCTTTAGGCGCCTCCTATTGGCGGCAGAGGCGACTTCTGTCAAGGCGTTCCGCGGACGTCATTAAGTTGCGGACGGGACAGGAAAAGACAGTGGCCAGGAATCGGTCTGGGTAGGTGGGGTTGGCCCGGAAAGGAGGCAAGTCCCTTGCGGCATCGCCTCCCCGTACCCCGGCTTGCTCCTGAAGCCCGGCGCCTCGTAATGTCGGTGGCAACCCGTTGCGCCCGTTGGGCCTCTCCCCTCGCCCCTTAAAGGACCCCTCCCCGCCGATGAAGTTCGAAGGAACGCGCCGCTACGTGGCGACCGACGACCTCAAGGTCGCCGTCAACGCCGCCATCACCCTGTCCCGGCCGCTGCTGATCAAGGGGGAGCCCGGCACCGGGAAGACGGCGCTGGCCCTCGAGGTGGCCGACGCCCTCGGGGTGCCGATCATCGAGTGGCATATAAAATCGACCACCAAGGCCCACCAGGGCCTCTACGAGTACGACGCCGTCTCCCGCCTGCGGGACAGCCAGCTCGGCGACCCGCGGGTGCACGACATCAAGAACTACATCAAGCGCGGCAAGCTGTGGGAGGCGTTCGACCGGGAAGTCCGGCCGGTGCTGCTGATCGACGAGATCGACAAGGCGGACATCGAGTTCCCCAACGACCTGCTGCAAGAGCTCGATCGCATGGAGTTCTTCGTCTACGAGACCGGCGAGACGGTGAAGGCGACGAACCGGCCGGTGGTCATCATCACGTCGAACAACGAGAAGGAGCTGCCGGACGCGTTCCTGCGCCGCTGCTTCTTCCACTACATCAAGTTCCCGGACGACGAGACGATGCAGCAAATCGTCGAGGTGCACTTCCCGGGGCTCAAGGGGCGGCTGGTCTCGGAGGCGATGCGGATCTTCTATGAGATCCGCGAGATGCCGGGGATCAAGAAGAAGCCGTCCACGTCCGAGCTACTGGACTGGCTGAAGTTGCTGCTCAACGAGGACGTGTCGGCGGAGACGCTGCGCGAGAACGATGCGCGCAAGCTGATCCCGCCGCTCGCGGGGGCGCTGGTGAAGAACGAGCAGGACATGCACCTGTTCGAGCGGATTGCCTTCATGGCACGGCGGCGCGGGGAGTAGGCTGCCTTTTAAACCTGAAAACCGGGAGCCAGCCCAGCCGGAGTTGTGTGGGAAACGCCAGCGTGATTTCTTCGGGTGCAGAACGGTGGACCGGAGAATGTCCGTGGACGACGAGGAGAAAAAATACTTTGAACTCCGCAAGGAGGGAAAGACGTACCTCAGCAAAGTCTTTGAAGAGGGACGCATAAACCCGGAACGCGTGCGTCTAGCCCATGCAGTATTCGAAGGCACCCAGCGAGCCGTTCTGGGAGAAATCGGGGGCGCCCTCTGTCTGCGATTAACCGGCGATCAGCGGAAAACTCAAGTCACGGCGCTGGTCAGCCAAGACGACTCCGGAATTAAGCGCCTGAGCTTGCAGACCTTCCAGTCGCGCAAAGGAGGTTGGTATCAGGGCGACGAGAAGCAGGCGTTTACGTTCAGGTCTGGGGAGTTTGAGCGTCTACTTGAATTCCTCAATCGCATTAAGTTCATCGATTTGTCGAACGAACGTGGCTTCCATATCGAGGATATCTCGGTAGGCCATGGGCCGAAGATCATCACTGATGCCAGCGACCGCTCGTTGATCGAGCGGATCAAGAGGCTAGGCGACAGTGACCGCGAGTCTCTATTTCGTTCGCTCTACGCCGATCTCAGCCAAGAAGAGATCAATCTACTCTTGGGTCGCCGCCAGGCGTTGGAGGAGTTTACTGCGCAGCTCGGTTCGAGTTCGTGGACCGAGCCCCAATGGCAAGACTTTTTCGAGAAGCAAAGTTGGGTCTTCGGTTATGGGCTCGATTATCGGATCATGCGTCCCTTTGGGCGAGAAATGGTCGTGGGCACGGCAGGGACCGATAACCGCGACAAGCCCACCGTCGATTTTCTAATGAATTTCACCGATTACACCGTGCTCGTCGAAATCAAAAAGCCGGACACACCTATCTTCCAAAATCGCAGAGCTGGTCGCGCGGGGACATGGCGGTTCAGCAACGACTTCATGGATGCAGTGTCCCAGGTTCTTGAGCAGAAGGCAGAGTGGCTTGCGGCGGCCCAGACCGGTGAGCACTTCGACAAGTCTGGCACGCGCCGTTTAGAGGCGCGGACCCGCGACGCAAAGACGATTCTGGTGATCGGCAGCTCTACGGAATTTGAACAGTCCGGCAACCGCCGCGAGGCGATGGTCAAGCGAGACACTTTTGAGCTTTTCCGGCGCGACACCCGTACGCTTGAAATCCTGACCTTCGACGAACTGCTGGAACGCGCAAAGTTTATTACCAAAGACTGATGGTCGGCAGAAGAGCCGATGAATTCGGCGCGCGCCGATTGAAACGAGCGCCCTACCCGGCCGGACGGAGCCAAGATAAAGTAACGGCGGGAACAGCCCACGCGTCTCCCCTGCGCTAGAATGCGCCGATCGCTCGGGGAGAGTTGTCATGCTGCAGACCGTCGCCAACAGTCGCGCATCAATGTTGAGGGCTGCGTTGTTCCTCGTCCTTACGTGCGTGCTCGGCGCTTCGGCCGCCAATGCTGCCGGCGGTCATGCGGGCAAGCTCACCTACGGCCGGATGCACGATCACCCGAACACGCTGGTCATGGTGTGGAAGGGCGAGATCCGGCGCGGGATGGCGGCGCAGATCGTCAATGCCTTCACGAAGAACAAGGACGATACCGACCGCATCATCTTCCGCCTCGATTCTCCGGGCGGCT
>CALRVN010000276.1:0-5476 GCA_943371625.1 Hyphomicrobium sp. CS1GBMeth3 | reverse complement strand
AATCTTCGTGGCGGGAGCGACGGTGGCGCTTCTCGTCGTGGGATTCTTCCTGTTCGCCAGCGTCGTCACCCGCTACCCCGCCGATGGAAATCCGCACGCCGACGGCATCGTCGTCCTCACCGGCGAGAGCCGGCGCATCGCCGAGGGCGCCCGCCTCCTCGACGAGGGCCGCGCCCAGCGCATGCTGATTTCAGGCGTCTATCATCGCACCGGCAAGAAGGAGCTGATCGAGATAGCAGCGCTCCCAGCCGACAAGTTCGATTGCTGCGTCGACATCGGATATGCCGCCCTCGACACCGTAGGCAATGCCAGCGAGACACGCACCTGGGCCCAGTCGCGCGGTTACACCACCCTCATCGTCGTAACGGCGAGCTACCACATGCCGCGCAGCCTCGCCGAGCTGTCGATGGCGATGCCCACCGTCTCGCTCATCCCGCACCCGGTCGTTCCGACCAATTTTGCCCCAAGCCGCTGGTGGCTCAGCCCGTCGGTGACGCGCACCCTGGTCTCGGAGTACGTCAAGTTCCTCCCGACGGTCGCCCATCTGACGCTGGCCCGGCTTCTCCACGCCAGCCAGCAGAGCTCGGTCGCCGAGGCTCCCGAGGGCAAGTCGCCTATGCCCAAGATCTTCTGAGATTCCCGTGCTGCTGCTTCGCTCGCTCCTCTTCGCGCTGCTGTTCTACCTAAGCACGGCGACCTTCGTCGTCGGCGGCTCGTTCCTGCTATTCGGTCCCCGTCGCTGGGCCATGGCAGGACTCAAGGCGCATGCCATCGTCTCGCTTTGGCTGTTGCGATGGGTTGTAGGCACCCGCATCGAAGTCCGTGGCCGCGACAAGCTCCCGAAGACGCCTTACCTCGTCGCCGCCAAGCACCAGTCCGCCTGGGACACTTTCGCCCTCATCCCGATCTTCACCGACCCGGCAATGGTGATGAAGTGGGAGCTGTCGCTCATCCCGTTCTACGGCTGGTTCTCGCGTAAGTTCGAGCACGTCTTCGTCCGCCGCGAGCGCGGCCCTGCAGCTCTCCGGAACCTGATCCGCGATGCCAAGGACCGCGCCGCTGCCGGCCGCGAGATCGTCATCTTCCCGGAAGGGACGCGCCGTCCGCCTGGCGCCGAGCCCGACTACAAATCGGGGGCCGTGGCGCTGTACGAGGGGCTAGGCCTGCCTTGCGTGCCGCTGGCGCTTAACTCCGGCCTCTACTGGCCGCGTCGCCAGCTCATCCGCTATCCCGGGACCATCGTCATCGAGATCCTGAACCCGCTCCCGCCCGGTCTGCCCCGCGCTGAGTTCAAGGCTGAGCTCGAGCGGCGCATCGAGACCGCATCTGCCCGCCTCATCCTCGAAGCCGGGCGCTCGGCAACTCCCCCTCCGATCGCCCCCGAGGTTTTGGCGCGGGCGCGCGCCGCGGCGACCTGAGCAACCGTAGGCCCCGACGCAGGCTTGTCGCTCGGTCGCACCGATTCCCCACCATTCGCCTGCCCGGATACGACCTGAGATTGTGATGGCGCTTCGAATCACTGAATTCTGTTCACGAGGCCGTATCGAGCAAAGCTGGCCCCAGCGTGCACGCACGTAGCGTCCGGTCGTTTTCCCAACATCATCGCACCATCGAGGACGAGCATGCGCTTGCGACCCGCGGCCTTGGCTACAATGGGCTTACTCGGTCTGATGTCAGTCCCATCGCTCGCCCAGCAATCCGGCATAGACTCGGTCATGGACACGGAGTTCAGGAACCAATGGGGCCTGCGATGGGTCCGCGCCCAGTATCCTTTGTATTACGGCTACACCGGCAAAGGCGTGAATGTCGTCGTCGTCGACGGAGCCATTCAGACGGCCAACCCCGAGTTCGCCGGCAAGATGGGACGCTTCATCTACAATCCTGGCAACTTCGCGCCCGACAATCACGGCACGCACGTCGCGGGCATTATCGGCGCCCTCCGCAACAATGAAGGCATGGAGGGCGTGGCGCCCGACGCGATCTTGAATTCGATTGCGATATTCAATCCTTCCGGCCCATCGCTCAATTTCAATCAGTACGCCCCGGGGTACAATCGTGCGATCAAGTCCGGCCTGCGCTTCTTCAACAACTCTTGGGGCCTCACCTATCCCGGACGCCCGGTAAATACGATGTCCCGAGCCGGCGCCAAGTCGCTGATGGGCAAGCCGCTGTTCGACGCTCTCGATAACTCGGTGAAAAAGGGAGCGGTCCAAGTTTGGGCGACCGGAAACAATGCCCTGAGCAGCCCCGACGCGAATGCCAACGCCGATATGTTCGCGGGATTGCCGTATCTGTTCCCACAGCTTCAGCGCGGATGGATCGCCGTCACCTCCATCGATTGGAACGAGAAGAAATACCGCACTGCTAACGGTTGCGGTGTCGCTAAAGCGTGGTGCATCGCAGCCCCGGGCGTGAGCATCTGGTCCACCGGCGCCAGCGGCTCGAATTACCCGTACTACACGGATACCGGCACCTCGATGGCGACGCCGCACGTGACCGGCGCGCTCGCTGTCGCCAAACAGATGTTTCCGCGCGCGACCCCACAGCAACTCGCGCGCATAGTTCTTCGGACGGCACGCGACATTGGTAAGCGCGGCCTCGACAATACCTTCGGCTGGGGAGCGCTCGATCTCGCCAATCTCATGAAAACCTATGAGGTACGTCCGTTGGCCGGCTCTGCCGCAGCGCGCGACAGGGCCAGCGGCGGCGGCTCCCAGTCCTCGGAGGCCTCCGGCGGGACGTACGGCTCCGGCAGCCCGTCGTCGGGCGGAGCGCCGGGACCGTATGCGGAGCCCGACATCTACGACGACTTTGTGTACACGGATGAGGATGACGGCGACGACAACGGCTCGGTGTTCGTGAACTCCGCTTACGCGCGCTTCGCCGCCGTCGATACGCTGATGACCACGTTGTGGGACCGCAGCGCCCAGCGCATCCTGCATCGCGGACCGGCCATCCCATCCGTCGCCCAGGCTATTGCCTCCGCGCAGTCCGACACTCCACCCATGGCCCTCGGTGGCCCCGTAGCACCGGACACCGATCTTGATGACACCGTGATGCTCTCCACCGGACATGGCGCCGCCGTCTGGGCCCAGGGCGTCGCTGCCCACGCACGCATCGCCGGCAGCCCCAGCGCCACTGCCGACCTTGGCGGCGCCATCGGCGGCTACGACGTCTATGACGACGGCAACCTTTCCGGCGGCTTCGCCATCTCCTTCACGCAGTCGAACCTCGACACCAAAGGCACCGGCGACGACGGCTCCGCTGAGGGCTGGCACGGCTTTGCCTACGCCACCTACGAGGAGAACGACTGGTTCCTCGACGGCATCGCCGGCGGCAACTGGTTCTCGAACGACTACACGCGCACGACCATCGGCGGCACCGCCGGCACCGTGCTCGGCAATGAAGGCATCGCCGGCTACTCCTCCAACGACACTACCGGCTTTGCCGGCCGCCTCACCGGCGGACACGTCTTCGACGTCGGCCCGCATCGCCTCGCCCCCTATGCCTACGTCAACTACATCCAGCAGCGGACGGGCGGCTCGACCGAAGTCGGGGCCGACATCTTCTCCCTCGAGATCAATTCATCGCGCTTCGATCAGGTCGAGGGCGGTATCGGCGCGCGCGCACAGATGGGCGGCATCACCTATGCCGGCTGCACGATCGCGCCGGCGGCAGACCTCGCCTACGGCCGCCTTGGCGGCGACGTCGATCTCCCGGTCGCGTTCTCCCTGCTCGGCAACGGGCTGGAGGCCAATGCCGCCGACATCGGGCGGAATGTCTTTCGCGTCGGAGGGCAGCTCGATGTCATGCGCCTCGATGATATGGTCGGCGGCTTCATCGCATACGATGGCCGCTTCCAGGAGAACGCGCAGAACAACACGTTCTCGGGCGGCATCCTCGTCAGGTTCTGAACTCGACGCGAGCGCTGCTATACAATATCAGCATCAGCGCCCACAGAGTTGATTTTTAACGGATTAATTAATTTAAAGAGTTGCCTATTCTTTTGTGCGAACTCCCGGCAACCAATGTCTCCAAAAAGTAAAAGCGCCGCCCGGACGGGCGACGCATTCACTTCCAGCACTGCAATAATCAGCAGATGCAGAAAACTGAACCTAATTCGACAACTACTTTTTCTTGGCCGGCGCCTTAGCCTTTGCAGGAGCCGCCTTGGGCTTTGCACGCTCAACGACGGCCGCCTTCGACTTCGCGGAGGCAGGAGCAACGTAGTTACCAGTAGGGCGGGCCTTCCCGGCGCTCTTGGTGGAAGCTTTAGCCATGTCGAACCTCATCAATCTGGATTTCGAACGCAAGCGTCGCAACCACGCGCACACAACAGAACACCACGAACCTGAGATGTGGTGCTGCGAGTGCGGCTGTATCACATTCTATCAATGGTCGACCGGCGCCATTCAGTGTGCTGCGTGCAAAGTTGTGCAGAACGGTTTCGAGGCGCCCTCACTGCCCTTGCCGTGACACGCCCGCCTGATCAGGCGACGTTCCGCAACACGGGCACATACAAGGAACATAGGCGGAACATTTGATTGACTTAAGGCCTCTGCAGCCCCATATTTGGAGGCCAACCGCAGGGACCGCCCATGCCTGAAGCAAACGACCCCAAAGCACATCCGCGCGCCGCCGCCGAGCTCGACGCTCCCATCGCGCGTCAGATCTGGGACCTCAAATATCGCCTTCGCAAGTCGGACGGCGCCGCGATTGATTCGACCCTCGACGACACCTTCTGGCGCGTCGCCCGCGCCGCTGCAGCCAGCGAGAAGGGCGGCAAGCGCGTGCGCGAGCGGTGGGCACACCAGTTCCACGACGCCATCGCCGATTTCGGCTTCCTCCCCGCCGGGCGCATCCTCGCCGGAGCCGGCACCGACCGCGCCGTCACGCTCTTCAACTGCTTCGTGCTCGGCAAGATCGAGGACGATCTCGGATCCATTTTCGACAGCGTGAAGGATGCGGCCCTGACCATGCAGCAGGGCGGCGGCATCGGCCACGACTTCTCCACCCTGCGCCCCAAAGGTGCGCCCGTCGTCTCCATCGGCGCCGACGCATCCGGCCCTGTCAGCTTTATGGACGTGTGGGACGCGATGTGCCACACCATCATGTCGGCCGGCAGCCGCCGCGGCGCCATGATGGGCACGCTGCGCTGCGACCACCCCGACATCGAGGCCTTCGTTGCTGCGAAGTCTGACCCCGCTCGGCTACGCAACTTCAACCTGTCAGTCCTCGTCACCGACGCCTTCCTCGAGGCTGTCCGCAACGACGCCCCCTGGGAGCTGAAGTTCGGAGGTAAGGTCTATTCCACGGTGCCGGCGCGCGCACTCTGGGATCGCATCATGCGTTCGACGTACGACTATGCCGAGCCTGGCGTCGTCTTCATCGATCGCATCAACGCCCGCAACAACCTCAACTATTGCGAGGAAATCCACGCCACCAATCCCTGCGGCGAGCAGCCGTTGCCGCCGTT
>CALRVN010000275.1:0-5534 GCA_943371625.1 Hyphomicrobium sp. CS1GBMeth3 | reverse complement strand
CTCTTAAGAGAAACGCGCGGCGCTGACAAGCCTCGTTCATCAAGGCCGGCTGCCGCACTCCACAGGCCGTCTCGCCTGCGGCGAACGCGGCGCCCGAGCGGGCCCTCTATTCCGCAGCCGGCTCCAGATAGAGCTCGCCGTCCCGCACTACGACGATGCAGCCTTGGCCCGTCAAAAGCCCCATCACTTCAATCATGTTCTATCTCCCGTTGGTCCTGAGGCCTTTTTGCGCCAGCCGGCTGCTCAAGGCTGTGCCGAAGGGAACAGGGCAGGGGATTACGGGGAAAAAGCAGGCCTGCAACTGGCCCGGGCGGCCGGCCTGACCGCAGAATGCCTCAATTGCTTAGGTGCAGAGCTAGAGCGGGAGGCGCTCCGATGGATTCTCAATCACTCGAATGGATGATGGCCTGCGAGCGGCTCAAGGATGAGGCGGTCAAGGTCGAGCGGCAGTGCGAAGGCATCCTGCATCGCTTCGACGCGCTTGATCGCGAGCCCACCATGGCGGAGAGAGATTCAAGGCGACAGGACTATCTCGACAACCGCTCGCGGCTCATGGACCTGGAGGGCGAGATCAATGCCCTCGCCGGCCGCATCGCCCCCCACGCCTAGACTTGTAAGGCCCAACAACTTATTTCGCGCGGCGAATAAACGCCGCGCTTTTTTATTTCATCGCGGAAATGCGGTTATCGCAGCGATCAGGCAATGGGCGTCCCGACGAGGCGCCAAACTTCGCCGACGATGTTTCCAAACAGAAACGCCGACCAGAGGTAAAGGCCGACTCCGGCCCACCAATGCCGGTCGTGCGAACGCGCGACGCTTTCAACCTTGTCCCGACATGCTGATGCATATTCGGACGCCACCAGCTTCAATGCCTCGGTCATCGGAGAGCCCCCTCTTCATAAAACCCAGCAACAAATCTCATCTGATGCTGGTTAACACATTGCGAATACGTGATTTGTTTCCTTCCGTCGAGCGCACTTTTTCAGGATGCGCATGCCACCAAAAGTCAAATCTGCATAGCGTGCACAGTTTCGAGCGCCCATGTGCATAGCGTGCAAAAGCAGCTCTGCACATTGGTTGCCGCGATATTGCCATGCTAGCAAATGGGCGTCGCCGCTTGGATGTATAGAGGTGTTAAATTGAAAGCGTTTTGTCTTGCTTTTGCATTTCTGCTGACTTCGCTTCCTGCGAAGGCCGAGGAATTGCCGCAGACAGGTAATGCGTGGCGCGCAACGGAACCGGGCAAGTTTCAGTGGACCGTGATCGACGATGCGGCGGGCGGAGCCAGTGCTCCGGCCGCGGCGATTGACGAAGAGACCCAAAGGAAGAGTGCACCGGCACGAGCCGCACTGGCTCAGATCCGGGCTGAAACGGAGCGCGTCCTTGATGCGGCGCGCCAGACATCGACGAAGGTGTCGCGGATTCGCTACGACCTCCGCGTCCGCTGCATCGTCGAGCAAGTCGAGGCCGAGCCGCAAGGTGTTTCAGTGGCAGGCGTGCCGTTCATCTGGAACTCGCAGACTGAAACGTCCGAGCCGGCCAGCGGCACGATCGAGGTATGCGAGGTCGATTATTCGCAAAAGGTGCGCTCACGTCCGCAAGACGCAGCGCCCGCCGAGCCGGAAAGGGTCGACTTCAAGGTCGCTTTCCCGGTCGATTGAGACAATCGCGGTCCTCCTCACGGGATCGCGAATTGAGAGGCGCGCCGGGGCCCGCGGGGTGTCCCGGCGCGCTGATTTTTAGGGACGTCAGGAACGCGGGCGACGGCGTGCCCAGTAGATGGCGAAAATGCCCATCCACAGGAGCAGCGCGAGGACGTCGAGCAGCGTCGAGAGTTCCTGCACGGCGCTCTGCCACGGCTGATCGGGCGCACCGAGCCAGACCGCGGCGCTGGCGATAACGCCGGCGACCAGGCAGATGCCGGTCAGAACCCAGATCAAACGTACGGTGCGGCGCGTCATATCCCGATCATAGTCGGAAGAATGTTGGCGCGCGAGTGGTGTTCAGGGATCACGGAAGTGGGCAAGCTGGGAGACGAGCTGCCCTGCGAGCGGGTGGGTCAGCTCGAGCGTGAAGGCAAACTGGCCGGAGCCTAGATCGCGATGGGCGATGGTCATCTGACCGGGATAGACCAGCCGGGGCAACGGCAGGCGCCGGCTTCCGAGGGCCAGGAAATAACCCGCCGAACGGAAAAGCAGCGCGCCCTCCTCGACGGTCACGCGCAGCGCCATGCCGATACCGTAACCGACGTACTCCTCGAGGCCGGTCGCACCGCGGAAGCGCTTCGCCGAGTGGATGGCCTGCGAGAAACGCCCGGGGCGGTTGTATATCCGCAGCCAGCACTGGCCGCCGAGTACGGGATCTTCGCTGACGACCACCAGCGCCGGGCCGGTAGCGCCGTCCGTCAGCGGCAACGGCGCGCCGATCGCGCGGGCCAGGAAGGAAAGAATGCGGCCCACACGCGAGAGCTTCGTGGCCAGCACCTCGCCGCGGTAGACGATGACTTCGCCTGGGGCGAGGCATTTGGAGAAACGCTTGCGGACCGCCTCCGGCAGCTCCATCCACGCCGCTTCGCCGAGCAGGGTGCGAAAGCGAATGTCATCGATGGCGGGCAGGGATGGGGTCAGGCCGGATGCACCACCCTCTGGCGGCAGCTTGCGCAGTTCGGAGACAGACATCGACTACCCCCCCAAATCACATCGTTCGAGATGCTCGCGGCTTGCGGCCGGATTTACCAACGAAGCGCGCGATCGCGCCTCCCATGCGGATGAGTGCCATCAATGTCGGCGACGGCAGGCGCATGATTTCGCCGAAGCTGCGATCGACGGTCTCGGTGAAGTCGAGCATCGCAGCAATACGCTTGCGCACACCGGGCGCCACTGCAGTATCGCCCTTGGCGTCGGCGAGGCATGCGCGGAGCGCGGCGATGGCCGGATCGATCTCGCGCGCCTTGCGGGCGAGCGCAATGCGCCGGACCATCTCGAAGACGTCGGCCTCGGCCTCGTAGTAGTCGCGGCGGTCGCCCATGGCGTGCACGCGGCGGATGAGGTTCCAGGCGAGAAGCTCGCGCAGGCTGGTCGAGACGTTGGACCGGGCCATGCCCAGCCGCTCGGCGATGTCCTCGGCGGAAAGCGGCTGCTCGCTGGCGTAAAGCAGGGCGTGGATTTGCGCCACGGAGCGATTGACGCCCCAATTCGTGCCCATCTCACCCCAGTGAACGACGAAACGTTCGACGGGGCCGGGCATGAGGTCTGTTCTGGCGGTTGTTTCTGTCATTACAGAAATATGCGACGGCCCCAGGGACGTTGTCAACCTTGATCAGGGCCCAATGGCGCGATTTCGGGCAGCAGAGTGCACGCTGCAGTGCGCCTTATGCGATTTCTCAGCATGCTGCGCGATGCTAGTATCGTGTTGGGTGCGATTGCACTTTTTTGCGCCAGGCGAACGACTTCGACGTTCTTATTTTGCCGCTCCGCGCAGGAACCGCGCGGCAGAGCGCGCGTTATTGGCCTCGTAACGAGGAATTCCCAATATGCTGATCAACTACGGCTTCGAGATTGCCATTTCGGTTCCGAGGGCGACGCCGGTCATCTGCATGCTCGACATTCACCCCGAGCGGCGGCAGGACGTCACCGTAGAGTCGCCATTCCAGTTCGATCCGGTGACGCCGGCGATGACGTATCTCGACGGCTTCGGCAACCAGTGCCGGCGCCTGATGGCCCCACCGGGCGATATCTCGATGCGGCTGAACGGCACGATCGTCGACAGCGGACGCTATGACGATACGAACCTCGCTGCGCGTGAGGTGCCCGTTCAACAGCTGCCGCACCACATCCTCACGTTTCTGCTCGGCAGCCGGTACTGCGAGACCGACCGCCTCAGCCAGGCGGCATGGGACATGTTCGGCGGCATGCAGCCGGGGTGGGCGCGCGTGCAGGCTATTTGCGACTTCGTCCATAACCACCTTACGTTCGGGTACCAGCATGCGCGCTCGACGCGAACGGCGCTCGAAGGCTTCGAGGAGCGTAAGGGCGTTTGCCGCGACTTCGCGCACTTGATGATCACGCTTTGCCGCTGCCTCAACATTCCGGCGCGCTACGTGAACGGTTATCTGGGCGACATCGGCGTGCCGCAGGATCCGGCGCCCATGGACTTCAGTGCGTGGGCGGAGGTCTATCTCGAAGGCCGCTGGTACACGTTCGATGCGCGCCACAACAAACCACGCATTGGGCGCATCGTCGTGGCACGCGGTCGCGACGCCACCGACGTACCGCTGATCAACAGCTTCGGCCCACATGAACTGAAGACGTTCAAGGTCCGGTGCGCCGAGATGCTGACGGAGCCGCAGGCAGCGACCGGCTAAGGCGAGCCAGAGACCGGCGATAGGCGGCGGGAAGTTCACCCATCCTGCCGTTTTGCTGACTTTTTCGCGCCATCAGCCTCCACTCCCATCCAGCGCGCATATGAGCGACTGGAGATTGCTATCGTGGACGCCATTGTAGCTGCGTTGGGGCGGATATTCCGCAGCCCCGCCTTCAAGTTCTTCATGATCGGCGCGCTGATCATCGTGCTGCTGATCCCGCTCTTCCTCGTTTCCGTGCTGATCAGCGAACGCATGCAGCGGGCCGAGACCGTGCGGCAGGAGGTGGCGAACGAATGGGGCGGGACGCAGATCATTAACGGCCCGCTGCTGATCGTGCCCTACACCGTCCGCCGCGTGATCGCGCAGGGCGACAAGACCATCGAGGAGATCGTCGAACGGCGCGCGGTGTTCCTGCCGCAGCGGCTCAACATCAACGGCAAAGCCGCGACGAAGGTGCTGCACCGCTCGATCTACGACGTGGCGGTGTACAGCAGCGTGCTCGAATTCAGCGGTAGCTTCGGGGCTCCGGACATCGGCACCGTCGCGACTGACGTGCAGACCGTCCGCTGGCACGACGCAGTGCTGGCGTTGGCGGTGAGCGATGTGTCGGGCCTAAAGACGGCGGCGGCGCTGACAGTCGACGGCAAAGACAAGCTCGATTTCGAACCGAGCCTCGGCATCCCCGTCGCCAACAGCAACGGCATTCACGTGAGGATCGGCACCTTGCCCGGAATCCTGCCGGCGGCGAGCGAGCCGAATACGGTCGGGATGAAGGCGTTTACGTTCGCCTTCAAGCTGAACCTCAACGGCTCGCTGCAGCTGACGTTCGCGCCGGCGGCGCAGGACACGACGGTAAACCTGTCGTCCGACTGGCCCGACCCGAGCTTCACCGGCTCGTTCCTGCCGAATGAACGCAAGGTGGGGCAGGATGGCTTCAGCGCGCGCTGGCAGGTGCCGCACCTTGCGCGCAGCATCCCGCAGTCTTGGAGTTTGGCTGACCGCGATATCGAGCGGCTGACGGCCTATGCGTTTGGCGTGCGTTTCTTCGTGCCGGTCGATTTCTACCAGCTCGTCAGCCGTGCTTCGAAATACGCGATGATGTTCGTCGCCACGGCGTTCATGGCAGTGTTCCTCTTGGAGCTGCGCTCGAGCCGGGAGGTGCATCCGGTGC
>CALRVN010000274.1:0-5541 GCA_943371625.1 Hyphomicrobium sp. CS1GBMeth3 | reverse complement strand
CCGCGGCATCTGACTTTGGCGCATCGCCGTGTTGCAGCTTAGTCAGGACGTCGCCGAAGCCGCCTTCGCCGTCGCGATCGGCGCCCGATGCGTCGGCCTTCGCGCCGGCATCGCGCGATCCGCCGGCGTTTGCCCTGACGGGCGCGACGACGTTCGCCGATACGGTTCCAGGTGTTGTCATGGATGAGCCTCGCTCAATAAACCATCGGACTGCGCCAGCGCCTGCTGCGCACTCAAGATCAGTCCGTCACTCGCGGCATCGGTCGGCTTGGCGGGGGCATCCGCACCTTGAGCCGGTGCGGGCTGCTGGCTCCAAGTCGGCGGGCGGGCGATCTCCCGTGCAACGGAAAGGGCGGCATCGAGAAGCGGCTCCTCGCGCACGCCGAGCTTCGAGCGGTCGATGGTCCAGAGCGCGCGGGCGGCCTCCTCGTACGAGGGCGTCACGAGCAACGAAGCGGCCTCGAAAAGGCGCATGCGTGTCGCCTCGACGGGATGGGCGCGCGCATCAATGGTAGCGAGACGCGCAGCGAGGCGCACCAGCTCGACATTGCCGGCGGCGACGGCGTTCTCGGCGATGGCGAGACACGTCTCGCGGCGCTCGGCGTCGGGCAATCCGCTGACCTGCATCTCAAGGCTGACCAGACGCTTTTCGTTAGTGGCGTAGTTGTGCGCCACCACCTCCTCGGCGTACTGGCGCTGGAAGCTACGGGCGAAGATGGAGCCGGAGAAGCGGCGGAAGTATTGCGATGAGAGCTGGTCGAAGGCGTCGAGCTCGCCCATCTTTGCGGCCAGGATAGCCTGGCGGCGCAGCGCCGCTTCCTCGACCATGGTTCCCGGCGCGATGACGCGTGCGCGATCAAGCAAAGCGTATGCCTTGCGCTGGTCGGTGTTGGCCAAGAGCATGGCGCGGACGAGAGCGACGTGCCCGCCGATGCTGCGGTCGAGGGCCTCAACGTCGACGCCATCGAGGAGCTGGATCGCTTCGGCGTCGCGGCGCTCGCTGTAGGCCATCGCGCCTTTAACGAGTTTTTCGTCGATGCTGGCAACAGGACCGGTCGCGGTCAAGTTGCGCAAGACGCGCGGATCGCCGCCGCTCAGGACATAGATCACAGCGGCGCGCACGTTGCGGGGATCGGCCCAGACTTTGGGCTCGAATGTCGTCAGCTGCGCGGCGACCTTGGCGATTTTCTCGCGCTGCTCACGCTGCTCGGTGCGGACGCTCGTCCCCTTCAGCGCGGTGTGGTCCTGGAATATCTGCAGCTCGCGCACCAGCTCGAACGGCTGCTTTGCAGATTCGTCCGTCGCTGCGGCGGCAAACGGCAGCGCGAGCCCCAGAAGCACAATCGGGAAGCGCGAGCCCAGCCGCATCAGGACTTGCCTTTCGCGAGCAGAATCTCGATGCGGCGGTTCTCCGCCGCGAGCGGGCTGTCGGAATTCTGCAGGTCATGGTCCGCGTGGCCCTCGATGCGATCGATGCGACCCTCGGGGATGCCGCTACGCATCAGCATGTAATAGGCCATCTGCGCGCGGGCGGTCGAAAGGCGCCAGTTGTCGTAATCGCCGGCGCGGTAACGCCGGCCGTCGGTGTGGCCGCGAATGACGATGTGCTCGGGGCGGGAGACGATGATCTTGCCGATGGTTTCCATCAGCACGACGAGCTCGGGCTTCGGGCGTGCCGAGGCGATGCCGAACATCTCGAAGTCGGGCTGATCGGAGATGCTGATCAGGACGCCTTCGTCGGTGGCGCGGACGTCGATGCCCGGGATGGGCGACAATCCGGTGGCCTTTACCGCGTGCTCGATGGGCTCGAGCAGCTCGGCGGATGCGGCGGCGGCAGGGTCGCGCTCATCGCGGGCCGCGTTGGACGGAGGCTCGGCGTGCTGCGGATCCTTCGCCGCCTCTTTGGCGGGCTCCTTCGCGGCCTCCTTGGCTGCTTCGGCGGCTGGCCCGGCGCTCTCTGCTTCTGAAGCGGCGTGTTCTTCGGGTGCGGCCTGGTGAGTAGCGTCGAAGCGGGAATCGGGATCGAACGGATCGCGATAGGCCTCACCGGAATGGCGGCCCATCGAGGTACCCTGCTGGGTGGGATGGGGCTCTGGTTGTCCCTTGCCAGCTTCGGCGGCGATCTTGTCGAGTTCCACGTATGGCTCGACGAACAGAGCGGCTTCGGCCTTCTTCTTGCCCTCGGTCGCCTTCGACTCGGCCCCGTCGTGCTTGTCGGGAGCGTCCTTGTCCTTGCTGTCCTTGTTGCCATGCGGATCGACGTCGTGGACGCCTTTCGGGCGGCCCGACGAGTCCGTCAACCGCATGGGATTGAAGTAGTTGGCGACGCCCGAGATGGTCTTTTCGTCGGTGGCGCTGATGAGCCACATGACGAGGAAGAAGGCCATCAGCGCGGTCATGAAGTCGGCGTGCGCAATTTTCCAGACGCCGCCCTTGTGGGCCGCTTCCTCGCCGTTGTTGCGGCGGCGGATGATGACGATCTCGTGCTGATGGGTATCGGCGCTGCCATCGCCCTGGGCTCCGTTCATGCGGCTTTGCCCTCACAGCTCTCGAGCCAGGCGGCGATGCGGGTTTCCAGCACTGAGGCGCCGGCTTTGATCTGGATGTCGGTGGTGTCGTTGACGGTGTAGATGGCGTTCGGGATCGATTGTGAAAGTGAGGCGCGGACGGTCGCGAGGAGATCCTCGGGGCCGGACACCTCGATGTTGATTGTGGGATTGCCGGCAATTAGATCGCGGATGATGTCGCGCAGGCGGGAGACAGCGTTGTCGCGAGCTGCCTGGGCGAGGAACGGCCGCAGCACGCGCTCGACGGCGCCGGCGATGCTGTCTTCCATGCTGCCGACGGCATCGGCGATTTGCGCGGCGATGCGCGGTCCGGCTTCGTCGACCCAGGCTTCGCGGGCTGCGGCGAGACTCAGCTCCAGCGTTGCCTTCTGCTGCTCGAGGCGATCGGCGACCTCGGTCTCTGCGGCCTGCCGCGCCTCATCGAGGCCGCGCGCGTAGGCTTCGTCGACGCGCTCGGACCAGATTGAATCGCCGAGCCCGACGTGGAGCAACGGCGCGTCGGGGATGACCTCGGGCGTGAGATCCTTGCCAAAGTCGGTCAGGAAGAGGGCGACCGGGGCAACGCTCACGCCTGCACCCCGCCGCGCAGCCACTGCTTCAGGATCGAGACCGCCTGGTCTTCATCGAAGTCGACCATCTGCTCGAGCCGCTTCTGCGGGTTGCGGTTGATCTTGCTGGTCAGGTCACCAATGAGATCGGGCGCGGCCTCGGTGGCGGCGGCGAACTGCGGCTCAATTGCGAAGGCCGGTGCGATCTGTGGTTCGAAGGGCAAGTCGGTCGCGCCGATGCCCTGCGCCATCGGCACGGACCCCGGCTGGAACTCGAGCAGCATGCGCGTCGCCGGGCGCAGCCCGAACCACACGAGGATGATGACGGCACCGAGGATGGCGAGCGACTTGACGATGGTGTCGACCTGGCCGAGCAGGTAGTCGCCGACGCCCGGCGAGGCGAGCGGCTCCATCATCTCGTCGCGCGAGAGGAAGTCCACGGCCGCGACGGTGATGCGGTCGCCGCGCTTCTGGTCGGTTCCGGTGGCGGAGGCGACGAGGTTCTCGACCTCCTTCAGCTTGGCATCGATGGCCTGCTGCGACGCGCCGGCGCCGAGCAGGGCTTCGAGGCGGCGCTTGTTGACGACGACGGCGACGGTCAAGGCCTCGATCCGGTAGCCATCGCTAACTGTGGAAGTGGTCTTGGAGTTGGCTTCGAAGTTCTTCAGCTCTTCCTTGCGCTCGCTGGCTCTGGACGAACTGTTATCGCTGGCGGCGCTCTGCGGCTGCTCGGCGGGGAGGTTCTGGTCAACGCCGACCGGCTGGGTGTTGCCGGCGTCCTTGGAATTGCTTTTTTCCTTGATGGTGCGGCGCGAGCGCTCGAAGCGGGATTCCGGGTCGAACGCGGTCTCGCTGATCTGGCGCTTATCCATGTTGAGGCGGGCGGCAACGCTCAGCTGGAAATTGTCGACGCCGATGTAGGGTGCAAGCGTCTGGCTGACGTTCTGCTTCAACTCGCTCGCGACGGTGCGCTCGAGTTCGAGCATCTTGGTGGGCGCGGCATTCATCGAACCTTCGCCGCCGGAAAGAACGGTTCCGTCGGTGCTGAGGACGCGGACATTATCTATCGCGAGGCCCGGTACGGCGGCGGAGACGAGATGGCGGATGGCCTGGGAGGATGAGAAGTCGCCCGAGGAATCGGTGCGGATCACGACCGATGCCGACGGCTGCTGCGTCGAGCGCCGGAACGATCCGGTGTCAGCCATGACGATGTGGACGCGCGCGGCTCTGACGCCCTTCATGCCTTGAATGGTGCGGCCAATCTCGCCTTCGAGTGCGCGTACGCGGGTGATCTCCTGCATGAACGACGTGAGGCCTATGGCGCCCATCTTGTCGAACAGCTCATAACCGGCGCTGGCGCTGCTCGGCAGGCCCTTCTCGGCCAGCAACATGCGCGCGCGCGATGTCTGGCCCGGATGCACGAGCACCGACGTGCCCTCGGGGTTCACATCGAACTGGATGCCGGATTCCTGCAGCGCAGCTCCGATGCGCGCCACGTCCTGGGCATCGAGGCCGGCGTAGAGCGTCTCGTAGTCAGGGCGGCTCAGGTAGTAGCTGCCAAAACCGACGGCGACGAACACCGTGAGGCCTATGAAGGCCAGCACGGCGAGCCGCCGCTGCCCCAAGCCAAGCAAGTTGCCCCACAACTGCTTGAGCTGATCGCTCCAGTCCATATGCCTCCCCAGGCAAGCCCGAATCCATTTTATGGGTTGCTGGGGAGATCCTTCGGCGGGAACCTTGCGCGAGAATTGCCAATAGAAAAGCCAAGCCCCCGGAAGGAGCTTGGCTTTCCGAAATGTCGAACGCTTGTGGCCTTACTGGAACAGACGCAGGATGCTCTGGCCTGAACCGTTGGCGATCGAGAGCGCCTGGATGCCGAGTTGCTGCTTCACCTGCAGAGCCTGAAGGCGCGTCGATTCCTCGTTCATGTCGGCGTCGACCAGCTGGCTGATGCCGCCTTCGAGGGCATCCTTCAGCGCGGTGACGAACGACTGCTGGATGTCGATGCGGGCCTTGGCGGCGCCGAGCGTGGTGGCACCGGCGGTCAGCTGGGTGATCGCGTTGTCGACGCCTTTGATGTAGCCGTCGAGGATTGCCATGTCGGCGGTCGAATCGGTCAGCGCCGAGATGTTGATCGTCGAGACCTTGAAGGTACCGGCCGCGTCGACGACACCGGTCGTGGCGTTACGGCTGGCGTCGAGGATACCGTCGGCGGCGGCATTCGAGTCGTACAGCACCATCGTGGACGTATCGACGGCGATCGTCTGCAGCGACAGCGTGCCGCCCGCGCGGCTGATCGAGGCGACGACGCCTTTGGTGGCGCTGTAGCCGGCAGCGCTCGAGTCTACCGAAAGCCAGTTCTGGCCCTGCAGCGTCGCGGCGTCGGCGATGCCCTTGAGCGAGCCGAGCATCTCGGTGATTTCAGT
>CALRVN010000273.1:0-5568 GCA_943371625.1 Hyphomicrobium sp. CS1GBMeth3 | reverse complement strand
CTTACAAAGACGTCAAAAACGATTCAATACGCCCGTCCGGCAAATATCCGATGATGTTGGAAATGCCACCCGTCACATTCAGTTTAGTACCTCGGCGCAGCTGGGCGCACCTCTCGTATTCTTCGACAGTTTCGAACAGAAGGTAGCCTTTTCGATCGAAAAAAACTCCGGGGAAGCGTTCGAGATTCTGATACCACCGACCGTCCTCACGATAGAGAGCGTGCTTGGCGCCGAGCCCGAGCTTCTCATTTAGAAACTTGCCAATTGGGCTTGCCATCGCCAAAAAACCCATCAAGTCCGCAGGGCGAACACCGTCCCAGATTTCTTGCCTAACCCTTCTTAGCCGACTTGTTGCCGTCCTTCTTCCCTACGAAGCGACCGGAGTCCGCCTCGCGAACGAGCAACCGACCTGATCGCTCTTCGCGGCTGCCGCTAATGGCGACGCGCCCGGCGCGCTGCAACGCCGCGTCAATCTTGCTGACATCCAACAACTTCTTGCTCATCGGTCACCCCAGGATTGTGCCAATCTGAAACCGCCCTCTATACTATCCCAAACATACCACTGATCGACCAGCGGCTTATAGAGCTCATCGAGATACCGCAAACTCTTGGCGAACCGTGGTCGGATCACGTCTTCCGGAATGCCGTGTCCGCCCGATGTCACGCGCGTTCGGACCCGCTCGATTGAGACGTCGACGCTCGGCAGCCGCAGATAAATCAGACCAATACTGTAGCCCGCGTCACGCCACCGCCGCACCTTTTGAGCGTAGGTGAGGGAGGCCAGTGTCGTCTCTAGCATGAAGCTCGCGCTTCGCTCGGCGAGCGCGTCCATCCGTCTAAGCATTTCTCTAGCGGCGAGAACGTCGCGTGCCTGTCTCGACATGTCGGTGTTCACGAATTCTCGCGCAATTTCGTCAGCGTTGACGTAGGGGCGCAGTTCGCCCGGCACCTGCAAGTATTGGTTGGTGAAGCTTGTCTTTCCTGCCCCGTTCGGCCCGGCGATGATGATGATCTCTGGCATGGACTATTGTCGTCGCGCTCCCTGGACCATTTCGCGCACCACCCCTAAGGCTCCTCGCACACCGAGTGGTCCTGCTCCGTGCAGCACGCCAGATCGCATTTGCGCTCGTTCGTCGCCGGGTCGGTGCAAAGGCACTTCAGGTCTTGTGATTTCTGCGTCGTCGGCCTCGCCGGTATGACCTGAACGTTCGGTCTCACCAGCGCATTGACGGGCGCGGGCCCCTGCGTCGGCACCGGTGACGGATGCACCTCGATCGTCCCCTGCACGTTCGGCGCGCTGGAGTTGGTTTCAGGCCTCGCCCCCGAGGCGTCCTGTCCGCCGCCCGAAGTTCCGCTGGTACCCGTCTCCGATGCGGCCTTCGCCGCTTCCGAGGTAGCCGCCGTCTGCGCGTGCGCTACCGGCGCGAATAACAGGAGCAGCAGCACCGCGCCAAGGCGTGCAAGTGGAGCAAGCATGTCGCCCTCCATCAGGAATGCAGGCGGATATCCGCCAATACAACCCCGGCAGCCTATATCCGCGCTGACCCGAGGGCCAGCCTACTGCGCAACGCAACTCGGATACGGCGCCTTCTCGCCGGCAATGATGCGGCACAGGCGGATGGGACCGAGGTTCGCCAGGCGCTTCTCCCATGCCGCTCTGTCGATGACGAACGGCTCGGCCGATGCCGGCCCGCGCGTCGCCCACTGGATCGTATAGAAATCGCTCTCGCCCTTGACCGCGATGATCATCGCCGCCTCGCTGCGCGGCGGCTCCTTGCCGGCCACCGTCCCGCAACCGACCACGGCGACGAATGATCGATAGCCGGGGACGTTGGGCGGCGTCAGGCTCATGGCGGAGAACGTCTTGGGGCAAGCCTTTTTGTAGCCGTTGGCAATCGTGCTCGCGACCGTGACCGGATAGATCTCGCGCTGCTCGGCGAGCTCCTTGGCGCCGGTCACCGTGATCATCTGCGTCCACTTCTCGACGCTCTCGCCGCGCGGCACGACCTCGCGGATGTAGTTCGAGCCATCGACGTTCTCGAAGCCGAGGACAAAGCCGGACGGCTGCGAGAATGCGACGAGCTGGCCGAAGATCGGCGAGATGACCGTGACGAACGGCGGCAGCTCGTCCTCGGCACGGCTCGCCTGCATGAGCACGGCGGCGAGAAGAACCGCAAACGCCAGTGGCTTGGTAAGCCGGATCATGCGCGCTCCCTGACGACAGTTATGCTCACCACGCTAAGATGGGGCGAGGGGCCTTACAAGGTTAAGGGGCACCAGCGATGTCCCGTCCCGCCAGCGCGAAACCCCAGACGTTGTCATTCCGCGCCGCACACATTGCCACCGCGCGGTCCCCCGCGTGGAAACCATGGCACCTTTGACCAGCTTGTATTTCCGAGGTTTAGGCGCGCATCCTCAGATCAGGTGAGATGCTGCCGCGTGCGGCCAACAAAAAAGAACCCGAACATGGGCGAGACCGCCGAACCGCTGTACGACGACGAAACGCTTCGCCTGATGTCGGAGGCCTACGCGGCCGCCGACAAGAAGCTTGGCACATCCGACAAGGCGCTGCAGGTGACGATGGCGGTGGCGATCATCCGCGCCATCAACGAGGACGAGCGTGATCCCGCGCGCCTTGCGGCATTGGCGGTTGAGGCCGTGCGTGTCGACAGCAAGCCCGAGCCCGAACAAAAGGCCGAACCAAAATCGTCGACGGCGCGTCCCGGCTGGGTCAACCTCGCCGCACTGCTGAGTTGAGCACTTGAGCCAGGCCGCACCTACGTCTTCTCGACGTAAACCTCACCGCCCAGCTTGCGGAACTTCGCGCTCATCTCGTCCATGCCGGCCTGCAGCGCTGCCGCGTCGCCGGCACCGGTCGCCGGATCGATCTGCGTCGTCGCCTCGGCTAGCTCCACCGCCGCCTCGTTCAGCCGCGCCGCGTACTCGCGCACCTGCTGCGTGATCTCCATCGAGCAGAACTTCGGCCCGCACATGGAGCAGAAGTGCGCCACCTTGTGCGCATCCTTCGGCAGCGTCTCGTCGTGATAGGAGCGCGCGGTATCGGGATCGAGCGACAGGTTGAACTGGTCCTCCCAGCGGAACTCGAAACGCGCGCGGCTCAATGCATCATCGCGCAGCTGCGCCGCCGGATGCCCCTTCGCAAGATCCGCCGCGTGCGCCGCGATCTTGTAGGTGATGACGCCCACCTTCACGTCGTCGCGGTTCGGCAGCCCGAGGTGCTCCTTCGGCGTCACGTAGCAGAGCATCGCCGTGCCGAACCATCCGATCATCGCCGCGCCGATGCCGCTCGTGATGTGGTCGTAACCCGGCGCGATGTCGGTGACGAGCGGCCCCAGCGTATAGAACGGAGCTTCGCCGCATTCGGCGAGCTGCTTCTCGACGTTGACCTTCACCTTGTGCATCGGCACATGGCCGGGGCCTTCGATCATCACCTGGCAGCCCTTGTCCCACGCGATCTTCGTCAACTCGCCGAGCGTCTCCAGCTCTGCGAACTGCGCCCGGTCATTGGCGTCCGCGAGCGATCCTGGCCGCAGCCCATCGCCGAGCGAGAACGACACGTCGTAGCGGCGCATCAGGTCGCAGATCTCGTCGAACCGCTCGTAGAGGAAGCTCTCCTTATGATGCGCTAGGCACCACTTGGCCATGATCGAGCCGCCGCGCGACACGATGCCCGTGACACGTGAAGCCGTCAGCGGCACATAGCGCAGCCGCACGCCCGCATGGATGGTGAAATAGTCGACGCCCTGCTCGCACTGCTCGATCAGCGTGTCCTTGTAAACTTCCCAGTCGAGCTTGACGGGATCGCCGTCCACCTTCTCCAGCGCCTGATAGATCGGCACCGTCCCGATCGGTACCGGCGAATTTCGCAGGATCCACTCGCGCGTCGTGTGGATGTTGCGCCCCGTGGAAAGATCCATCACCGTGTCGGCACCCCATCGGATCGCCCACACCATCTTCTCGACTTCCTCCTCCACCGACGAGGTGACCGCCGAATTGCCGATGTTGGCGTTGATCTTCACCAGGAAGTTGCGGCCGATGATCATCGGCTCCAGTTCGCCGTGATTGATGTTCGCCGGGATGATCGCCCGCCCGCGCGCGATCTCCGCCCGCACGAACTCCGGCGTGATGAAGGCCGGGATCGCCGCACCGAAGCTCTCACCGTCATCGAGTGCCGCCCGCGCCCGTTGCAGCATCGCCGCGCGTCCGAGGTTCTCTCGGTGCGCGACGTAGGCCATCTCCTCGGTGATGATCCCCGCCCGGGCAAACTCCAGCTGGGTTATGCCCGGCGCCGGCGGCCGGCTCCCCGCGGGGGAGTCGCCGGCGCCACGAAAAGGTTTCGGTTTATTCGGGAAGTCGCGGGCAGCACGCGCTCCGCTGACGTTGCCGTTGTCCTCCGGCTTCACGCTGCGGCCTTCGTAGGTCTCCACCGCGCGCGCCTTGACCCACGCCTCGCGATGCCGCGGCAGCCCCCGCGCCACGTCGATCTCGGCCTTCTCGTCGGTGTACGGCCCCGATGGATCGTAGACCCGGAACGCCGGCTCGCCGCTCTTCTCCGACAAGGCGATCTCGCGCAGCGGCACCTTCAGGTCCGGGTGGCTCTCCGGCGCCGAATAGACCTTGCGCGACGCGGGCAGCGGCCCCGTCGTCACTTTCGGCAGCTCGAGCTCGGAGTTGCGCGTCGGTTTGTTCATGGCCGCACCTTTTTGCTGGGGGCAGGGGCAGAGACGGCAACGATCGGCCCCAGGGAGAAGCCGAAATCGTTGCGATTTAGTTCAGGGGCGTAGAGACGGCAGATCGAGCCGTCGAGATAGAGCGCGTTCGGCGTCTTCAGGACATCGCGGAACACGCGTGCAAACTGATGAAATGTCACCGGATCGTCGGCGAGCACGAAGATGACTTGGCGGCCTTTGACGCCGACGCCGTTGCGCCGGTTGAGCGAGTCGCTGTCTTTTTTGAACCGCGGGTGCAGCTTGCCGTCGATCACCAGCATCGGCCCGGACTGCGTCGCGAACGTCGCATCGATCTTCTTCGCGATGAACGCCTTCGTCTCCAGCACGCCGGCGGATTTGCCAGTCATGTAGAAGACGCCGTTCGGCTTCATGCTGAAATTGCCGGGACCGTTGGCGGTCGAGAGGCGCTTCAGCTGCGTGCCGTTCTCGACATAGAGCCCGACCGGCGAGCGATCCTCGTGATACATGCCGGCGTTCATCGCGAACAGCAGCGTACGCCCGCGCTTTTGCAACGCCTCGCCCACACGCCCGAACTGACCGAGCGTCGCGCCCTTATCGTCGCGCAGGAACAGCTCAATCCCGTCGCGCGCATCGAACGTGCAGATGACGTAGCGCGCGCCCTCGATCTTGTCGTTGCGGCAGGCGGCATGCGCGCAAGCGGCACTCGCGACGAGCACCGATGCAGCACACAGAATGCGGCTTAGCCGCGCGATCAATTGGCCGAGCATATTCCGTCCCTTCGCCGGTACGAACCGGATCAGGTTCTAAGGGTGCTCGCGCGAACAGCGCAATCTCAGCCGGTTTGCCGGCGCCCCTC
>CALRVN010000272.1:0-5571 GCA_943371625.1 Hyphomicrobium sp. CS1GBMeth3 | reverse complement strand
CTTGGGCAGAGTTCGATGGGGGGCCTGCGCGCGGTGATCTCGGTGCCGCTTTAGTTGTTTTACTGACACCAGCGGCGAGAAGCCGTAGCTCGCTACCGCCGTCGAACTAATTGAAGACCGGCGCTCGCGCCGGGGCGCCTTGCGCCCTGGCTGCCGCCCGCAAGCGGCCAGCTTCACTGTCATCCCGGGCGAAGCGAGGGGCTAGCGAGCGAGACCGGGGACCCAGCGTGAGAAGCGCCGAAGGCACGTGATTGAGGAGCTACGCACTCCTCTCCTGGTTCCCGGATAGCCGCTCACCTGCGTTCGCGACTTCCGGGATGACAGAGCGATTACGAAAGGGCGCCGGGGGGAACGGCGTCGGCGGTGTCGGCGCCGGGCTCGGCCGTCTTCTTCGCGTTCGCGCGCTTGTTGACGGCGTCACTGCACGACCTGGCGAATTCGCGCAGTTTCGAGAACGCGCCGTCGACGCGCTGCAGTGCCTCCTCGCCGCGGCGAAGGCGTCGGTCGAGCGCGGCCATCGTCTTGGCGAGGCCGGGATCGTCATCATCGAGCCAGGTGCGATAGACGGAGGCGTAGACGGCGCCGAGGCCCGTCGCGCGCAAGCGGCCTTCAACGCCATCGGCGCCGATGCCGGCGGCACGCAGCATCCACGACTGCGACTGAGCGATTGCGGCGACGAGCGATGGCGAAGGCGGCCAGGAAGCGGTGATCGACTTCAAAGCCGGCCGGTAGGCGGCGAGCACGTCGAAGCGGCTCATGAGCACTTCAAACAGCGCGTCACGAACCGGCTGTTCGCCCGACCGGTTCGGTGCGCGCGCGAGCACGGCGTCATCGACCATGCGAACGAAGGCGGCGAGCAGCTCGCCCTTGTCGGAAAACGCATTGCGGACGTCGACGAGGCTGACCCCCGAGGCGGTGGCGATATCGTTCAGCGTCACGTCCTTCCAGGGACGCTCGGCGGCAAGTTTCATCGCGGCGGCGACAAGGCGGCCTTTGATCGTGAGTTGGTCCAGCATGGCGTGGCTCCCGAGTTGCTCACCGGAGAAGTAAGCACCGGGCCCGCCAAGCGTAAGGCGGCCGCGCTCCAAAATCCCCGAGTTCTGTCATCCCGGAAGCCGCGAACGACGTGAGCGGTTATCCGGGAACCAGCGAAGGACTTGTCGAAGACCCATTGTGCCTTCGGCGCTTTTAACGCTGGATCCCGGGTCTTGCTCGCGTCCATGCGAAGCATGGCTCCGCCATGACCGCTCGCATCGCCCGGGATGACAGCCGCTCCGTCTCCGGGCACTAAGTCCCGGGTGTAACAGGGAAATTTTCCCAGAGCGCACACGATCACGTGATGCGGCGATCTGTGACTTGATGCGAGTGTAATAGTATATCATAACTGACATCACGGTCGCGATGCGGAAGGCACCAAACGCAACCGGCGAAAAGCCTCTCCTCCTTGGCTCTAGCCGTTGGTCCAACCGCCCACCGAAAGTGCCTGGGCCCGCCGGGGCTAACGCCCGCTCAGGCCACGCAAGAGACGACGGCCGCGAACGGTTTTGAGCCTCCCGCTCACTTTGCCAGTTCGCGGCCGCGTTTCGTTGCAGCGGCCACTGCCGCAGTCATCAGCTTCTGCAATCCATCCTCGCCGCCCAGAACGCCCAGCGCAGCCGCGGTCGTACCGCCGGGCGAAGTCACGTTGCGGCGAAGCTCGGCCGGCGAAAGGTCGGACGCTTCCAGCAGCGCTGCCGACCCTACGATCGTTGCGCGCGCGAGATGATCAGCGAGTTTGGCGTCGAGGCCGGCGGCGCGACCCGCCTCGGCAAGGCATTCGGCAAGAAGGAAAACGTAGGCCGGACCCGATCCCGATACGGCCGTGACCGGATCGAGCAGGGCCTCGTCGTCGACCCAAACGACTTCGCCGACAGCGGCGAGCAGATCGGATGCAATCGCGCGCTGCATCGGCGTGACGCGCGCGTTGGCGACGGCGACAGTGATGCCGCGCTGGATCGCGGCCGGCGTATTGGGCATGGCGCGCACGACGGCTGCATGCGGGGCGTGCTTTTCGAATGCCGCGAGCGGGCGTCCGGCCGCGATCGACAGGAGAAGCGTCTGCGGGCCGGCGAGCTTCGCGAGGCCCGGCAGCACCTCGTCGATGACCTGCGGCTTCACGGCGACGAGGATCACAGCCGGTGGCTGTGTCAGCTCGTCGATGAAAGGGATGATGTCGATAGCGTTGTCGGCGAGGAAGGAAGCCGTCGCCGGTGCAGGCGATGGCTCCTGCACGATTACCTGTCGTGCATCCAACCCGCGGGCGAGCAATCCCTCGAGGATCGCTCCACCCATCTTGCCTGCGCCCGCCAGTAGCAACGGGCCATCTAGTTTGAAGGTCATCTAATGCGCCCGTTAAAGCCGGGCGCTGCCGCCCGCAGTTAGGCTTGGCCCTCGGTCTCGAACATCGTCGAAACCAATGCCTCGCGGCTTGGCTTACCGGCCCATACGACGAATTGGAAGGCCTGATAGTAGCGCTCGCAGCCCTCGAGGGCCGCCTGAAGCATGGCTTCGCACTGAGCAGTCGTCGCCACCGAGCCGTTGAGCAGCAACGCGTGACGGAACATGACGAGGCCCTCGGTGGTCCAAAGGTCAAAGTGGCCGAGCCAGAGCTGCTCGTTGATCTGCGCCACCAGCTTGTACATTTCGTTGAGGCGGTTCTCCGGCACGCGGAAGTCGAACGCGCAGGCTACGTGCAACGCCTCGAGATCGTCGCGCCAGTTGAGCGAGACGTGATAGTCGGTCCAGGTGCCGGCGATTACGAGCGTGAGCTCATCGTCGTTGGTACGGTCGCAGGTCCAGTCATGCGCTGCAGACATCCTCTCGATGAGATCGATAGGGTTCGTCACCCGGCCGTAGCCGATGTGTTCAGCCGACATGCTTCGAGGATCCCTCTAATGGTCTCGCATTCTTCGTTTTTTCGTAGTTGATACAAAGCTACGCGACACCACAGGGTAAAGCGCTCAATCAACCCGGGCGACGAAAACAGAGCCGGGTGCGAGTCGCAAGTTCGGGGCGGCATTGTCCACGGGCAATACCAGTGGGCGAATGAATTTCTGCCTGGGGCGATGCAGGTTAGGCAGTACGGCCCTGCGCGACCTGCGCTTCGAGCGCAGCAATGCGCGCCTCGAGCTTCTCGTTCTCTTCGCGGGCCTTCGCGGCCATCGCCTTCACCGCCTCGAACTCCTCGCGGCGGACGACGTCCATCTCGCTGAGGAACTTCTCGCCCTGCGACTTGAAGAGCGTCTCGGCTTCCTTCCTGAGGCCATCGGCCGCGCCGGCGGCGTCTGTCATCAGCTTGGCAAACTCATCGAGGAAGCGATTGGTCGTCTGGGTCATGGGCCTCTCCTGCGTGAGTAGCGCGGGGAATGCGCGACTATGAGGCCACCGGCGTAGTCTATTCAAGGAGGAGGCGACCCTTGACAGAGCGTCACGGCGCCGAAATCGTGCGGCGCCCGATCGAAGGGTAGAACGAGCCCATAGGAGCGACCGTCGCGGCGGTCCGATCTAATCCCATGAACCTGCTGACGAGCCTATGGGTCATCCCGTTCCCCAACCTCGACCCGGTTGCCATCCATCTCGGTCCGATCGCCATCAAGTGGTACGGGCTCGCCTATCTCGCCGGGCTGGTGCTCGGATGGTTGTACATCCGGCGATTGCTGAGCGAGCCGCGGCTGTGGGCCGGCAATACGCCGCCGTTCGCGGTGGAGAAGGTCGACGACCTCTTGCTCTACATAACGGCGGGCGTGGTGCTCGGCGGGCGGCTCGGGTTCGTCATCTTCTATGAGCCGAGCTACTACCTCGCCAATCCGGGCGACATCATCGCGGTGTGGAAGGGCGGCATGGCGTTCCACGGCGCGCTGGTCGGCTGCGCCATAGCAATCTGGGCGTTCGCGCATCGGAACAACGTCAGCCCGTGGAGCACCGGCGACCTCGTCACGGCCGCAGTGCCGATCGGGTTGTTCTTCGGGCGCATCGCAAACTTCATCAACGGCGAACTGTTCGGGCGCCCCACCACGATGCCGTGGGGCATGGTGTTCCCCGAGGCGGCTATACATTACCCGGCGGTGGAGCCGACGCCGCGGCATCCGAGCCAGCTCTACGAGGCGGCGCTCGAGGGTCTGGTGCTGTTCCTCGTCTTGCGGCTGATGACGCATCACTTCGGCGCGCTGAAGCGTCCCGGGCTCGTCAGCGGCGCGTTCCTCATCGGCTATGCGCTGGCTCGTTCGACGGCGGAGCTGTTCCGCGAGCCGCATTATGCGCACGCGTTCAATATCGGGCCGCTTACGCCGGGCATCGTCTATTCGATCCCGATGGCGGTGCTAGGCGTGCTGATCGTGCGTTACGCGCTGACGCGCGAGGCAAAGTGAAGCCTGAGGCCACGAGCGAGGCAGCGACGCCGGGGACGCCGCTGATGGCGAAGCTCGCGAAGCGCATCAAGCGCGAGGGGCCGATCAGCGTCGCGGCTTACGTGGAAGCGTGCCTGCAGGATCCGGCGCATGGGTATTACCGGCGGCGGCCGGCGATCGGCGCCAAGGGCGATTTCGTCACGGCGCCGGAGATCAGTCAGGTGTTCGGCGAAATCGTCGGGCTGTGGTGCGCCGTGGTCTGGCAGCAGATGGGCTCGCCGGCGGCCGTGCGGGTGATCGAGATCGGGCCGGGGCGCGGCACGCTGATGCGCGATGCGCTCAGGGCGGCGCGGCTGGTTCCGGCGTTCCGGTCGGCGCTGCGGGTCGAGCTGGTCGAGAGCAATGCGACGCTGGAAGCTGAGCAGCGCGCAAACCTCAGCGGCGAGGATGTGCCCATCACGTGGCGCGGCGACCTGGCGCCTGGCGCGGGGCCGGTCATCGTGATCGCGAACGAGTTCCTGGATACGCTGGCGGGCGAGCAATGGGTGTACCGGAACGGCGCCTGGCGCGTGCGGTGCGTCGGGCTCGATCAATCGGGCGGGCTCTGTTTCACCGATGGCGCGGCGGTTGCCGACGCCGCTTTGCCGGCGGGGCTGCCGACACCTGCCGAAGGGGACGTGTTCGAAACGCGGCGGCATGCCTTCGCGGCGCTCGCAAGCGAATTGGCCCGTCTCGGCGCCCCGCTGGCGGGCCTCTTCATAGATTACGGGCACGACCGTCCGGGCTTCGGCGATACGCTGCAGGCGGTGGCCGGGCACCGGTGCACCAGCCCCCTGGAGGCTCCCGGCGAAGCCGATGTCACCTCGCAGGTGGACTTCGCGGCGTTCGCCGACGCGGTGCGGGCGGACGGCCTCATCGTCGATGGGCCGCTCACGCAGGCGGAGTTCCTCGGCCGCCTCGGAGCGGTGGAGCGCGCCTCGCGGCTCATGGCCGCCAATCCGGGCCGCGCAGGCGAGATCGAGGCGGGGATCGCCCGCCTCATGGCTCCGGCAGGGATGGGCGGACGGTTCCAGGCCATCGGCATACGAAGCGTTGACCTCACCCCACTTCCACCGTTCAGCACGGTGGACAGTCCACACCGTGCACCCTAGGTCTCAGCCATGCTGCAACCGATCCAAGCCGTCTC
>CALRVN010000271.1:0-5578 GCA_943371625.1 Hyphomicrobium sp. CS1GBMeth3 | reverse complement strand
TTCTCCACCTTCGCCTCGGCCTGCCGCAAAAGTCGGTCGCAATGCTCTTTCAAAAGCTCGCCGCGCTCATAGATCGCGATCGACTCCTCGAGTTCGACATCGCCGCGCTCCAACCGCGTGACGATCGTCTCGAGCTCCTTCAGCGCCCGCTCGAAGCTCATCTCCCGCACGTCGGCGTGCTTCTGCTGCGTCTTCGAGCTGACCGGTTCCATAGTGCGCCCCGATGCGTTCCAAATGCCGTTAGCTAGCTGCCGGCGTCCATCAGGGCCTTCACATGAACGGCCACCGAGCGCGCCAGCGCGGTGAGGTCGTAGCCGCCTTCGAGCATCGACACAATGCGGCCATTGCTATGTCGCTTCGCCACGTCGGCGAGCCTTTCCGTGGCCCAGAGATAATCGGCCTCGACGAGGCGCAGGTTGGCCAGCGGATCCGCCTGATGCGCATCGAACCCGGCCGAGATGATAAGTATGTCCGGGCCGAAATTATGCAACGCCGGCAGGATGCGTGATTCGAACGCCTCGCGGAACTGCTCGCCGCCATCCCGGGCCCGCAGCGGCGCATTCGTGATGTTGCCGACGCCCCGTTCCCCGACCGCCCCGGTGCCTGGAAACAGCGGCATCTCGTGCGTCGAACCGTAGAAAAGGTTCTTGTCCGACCAGAAGATATCCTGCGTCCCGTTGCCGTGGTGAACGTCGAAATCGACGACCGCGATGCGCTCCGCCCCGTGCTTCTTGCGCGCGTACACGCCCGCGATGGCCGCATTCGAGAAAAAACAGAAGCCCATCGCGCGGTTGGTCTCCGCGTGATGCCCCGGCGGCCGCACTTGGCAGAATGCATTCGCCGCTTTGCCCGTCACCACCGCATCGACGGCGTCCAGCCCCGCACCCACCGCGCGCAGCGCCGCCTCCCACGTGCCCGCCGACAAGACGGTGTCGCCGTCGATGTGCCGAGGCGATTTCAGCGCCGCTTCGGCAATCCCGCGCACGCCGGAGAGATGACCCTCGGGGTGCGCGAGCAGTATCTGCTCCTCGACGTCATCGCGCAGCGGCGCCTCCGCGCGGATGAGATCGTTGAACATCTCGTGCGTCAGCACCTTGTCGATGGCGCGCATGCGATCCGCGCGCTCGGGATGCCCCATCCCCGTGTCGTGCTCGACGAATGAAGGATGCGTAAGAAGAAGAGTTGCCATCGATGCGCTTGCCGAGTTCCGCTTCTGCCTGCTCGTCACGCGAGCGATCGGCCATGTTAGCCTGCGACGGCAGCAAAGTACCAGCGCGGGGGCTGTCCCCGCTGGACGCCCTTCAGCTGGCCCGCGCCTCGGACCGCGCAAGGAGCCAGCGAACCGCCCGCGCCGGCAGGGTGACCAGCGCCCAGAGCTGCAGAACCGTCGACGTCAACAGCGCCGGCAACCCGACAATCGGCAGGAACAACAATATGAACGCCGCCAGCCGCATCCCCTGCGCCGCGCGGTAGCCGATAGAGCTGCCGTACTCGGTCCGCTCTTCCGGAGGCCAGATGCGCTGGAACCACGCGCTCGCCACCGGCCAACCGATCACACCGGCGCCGAGCCCGATGAGATACATGATCTGTATCCACGCCGGCACGCCCGGCACGATCCGCGTATCCAACTCACGCTGGCGATCCTCGCCTCGCGCATGAACCTCGATCGCACTCGTCACCACGTTGCCTGTGAGGCTCGACACCGAGTTGGTCCACAAATCGCTGACCATGCCGATCGCGCTGTCATCGCCGTTCACCGGCACCGCACGGATCGCGACGCGTCCCGAACCCTCGCGCGTCATCGACACGCGGAACTGCCCGCGCTGCTGTCCCAGCGCGTCGAGAAAATCGCCCAGCGTCGCGCGCTTCAAAGCATCATCGAGGCCGCCCACCGCAATGCGCTGCCACAGCCAGTTGCGCCCGCCCGGCTGGCGCGGCGAACTCGCATGCAGGATCACCAGGTTGACGTCGTAGTCGGCCGCCGCGTTCATCAGGTCGGACAGCCTGACGCTCTGCTCCGATCCGCTCGACGGGCGAAAATAGAGCAGGTTGTCTTCCACGCGCCCCGTCACCAGCACCGTCTGCCCGCGCACCGACGCGACGGCGCTCGCAATCGATGCCGGATCGACTGTATCGACAAGCGCCGCCTTCGTATCGGGATCGAGCTGCGGATAGGACGACAGCGTCGCGGGACCATCCGGCTCCAGCGCGAGCGTGCGGATGCTCGAACGGCTGAGCGGCCGCTCGAGCTGCGACAGCGCTTCGTCGAACAGCTTCCGCTCGCGCAGCTCGACAAGAAGGTTCGGCCGCACCGCGGCGTACATTGCTTCGCCGCTGCTCATGCTGCGCGTGATGAGCGGATAGCTTTCCTTGCCCGCAACGACATAGAGCGTGCCGGCAGCGGGCAGATCCTTCAGCAGCGCGCGCTCGCCGAACAGCGTGTCCTCGGAAAGGTAGATGCCGAGCTTGGAGCCCGGCGCGGTGTCGGGCAGCAGCGTCGGCAGGACGCGTTGCAGCTCCTCAGGCGACGCAGCGGTGAATACATCGCCGTTGCGGTTCACGAACTTCCAATGCCCTTCCGGCGTCGCGTGCGCAGCCAGCGCCGCACCGCTGCTCGGTGGCAGCGCACGGATGTGCGTGGCCGCCCGCTCCAGTTCGACGATGCCGATGCGCGCCGTCTTGGACGCCGCGGCGCCCACTTCGCCCACCTCGGACCCGATACGGGCGAGGCGCGACAGCCACTCGGCCTGCGCCGCCGGCACGGCCGCCGCCAGCAGCAGCGCCGCGCAGCCGATCCGCATCAGGTTGTGTCCGTTTTCGAAGACCCGCTGCATTGTCCGCCGTCTGTCCTACCCGCTCGGCCCGGCAACTTTACACGCCCTTTGGACAGAATTCAGCCCGAGGGGTAATGAAGGCCCGCAACATTAGACCCGCGGTTGAAAATGAGCGTCGAGAAGGCAGATCAGAAGGCGATAGCCGCCGCAGCGGAACACCTGCGCGACGGCCGCCTCGTCGCGTTCCCGACGGAGACCGTCTACGGCCTCGGCGCCGACGCTACCAATTCGCACGCTGTCGCACAGATCTTTGCCGCCAAGGGCCGGCCGCGCTTCAATCCGCTGATCGTGCACGTGCTCGATCTCGCCGCGGCCGAGACGCACGCCGACGTGACATCGCTCGCGCGCCGCCTCGCCGAAGCCTTCTGGCCCGGCCCGCTGACGCTCGTACTCGAAAAGCGCGCAGCCTCACCGCTCTCCGACCTCGTCACCGGCGGCCTCACCAGCATCGCCGTGCGCTCGCCCAGCCACCCGATCGCCCGCGCACTGCTCGCAGCGACGGGCCGCCCTCTCGCCGCGCCGTCCGCCAATCGCTCCGGCCACGTCAGCCCCACCCAGGCAGCGCACGTCGACGCCGACCTCGGCGACAAGGTTGCCGTGGTGCTCGACGGCGGCGCCACCGCGCACGGCCTCGAGTCGACGATCGTCGACGCGCGCGGCGACGCACCCGTCCTGCTGCGCCCCGGCACCGTCACGGTCGAGGCCATCGAAGCCGCGCTCGGGTTGAAGGTCACCCGCGGCGATATCGATGCCGCGCGTCCGACCGCACCGGGCCAGCTCGCAAGCCACTATGCGCCGAACGCCAAGGTACGTCTCAACGCGCACGATGTCCGCCCGAGCGAAGCGTTGCTTGCGTTCGGCCCAGACGTCCCGGCAACAAGCGGACCCGTCATCAACCTCAGCCCCGCCGGCGACCTCATCGAAGCCGCAGCCAACCTGTTCGCTGCCCTGCGTACGCTCGACGCCAGCGGCGCAGGATCGATCGCCATCATGCCGATTCCCCACACGGGGCTCGGCGAAGCCATCAACGACCGGCTGCAGCGCGCCGCCGCCCCCCGCTGACCTCGCACACACAAAAACGTTGGCGCGCAGACACCCGAGTTGCTGAAAACGCGTTTTTCCGTCAACTGTTCGTCGCGATGACAGAACCGCGGACAATGAGCGCCACCACCGACGCAGCCGAGCCTGGCCCGCGCCAGCGCGCGCTCGACCACATGGCTGCAATCGTCGGCCCCGCACACGCCATCACCGATCCAGACCAGCAGCTCCCCTACTTGCATGAACTGCGCGGCCTCTATCACGGCGCCGCGGCTCTCGTTCTGCGCCCCGGCTCCACGCGCGAGGTGGCCGACATCGTCTCAATCGCCAACGACGCCGGCATTGGCATCGTCCCGCAAGGTGGCAACACCGGTCTCGTCGGCGGACAGACGCCATCGGCAGACGGCACGCAAGTCGTGCTCTCGCTCGAACGTCTCAACCAGGTTCGCAACGTCGACGCCGCTGGCGGCACCATGATCGTCGAGGCCGGCGTAACGCTCGCCGACGCGCAGATGGCCGCCGAGAGCGCCGGCCGTCTGTTCCCGCTGAGCCTCCCCTCCGAAGGCAGCTGCCGCATCGGCGGCGTGCTTGCGACCAACGCGGGCGGCACCGGCGTGCTCGCCTACGGCAATGCGCGCGCATTGACGCTCGGACTCGAAGTAGTCACCGCCAGCGGTGAGATCTGGGACGGCCTCCGCACCCTGAAAAAGGACAACACCGGCTACGATCTGCGCGATCTGTTCGTCGGCTCCGAGGGCACACTCGGCATCATCACCGCCGCTTCGTTGAAGCTCTTCCCGCGCCCGACAGAGACAACTGTTGCGCTCGCCGCTCTGCCGACGCTCGAAGACGTCGCGACGCTCTTCCGCCTCGCCGAGTCCCGCGGCGGACAATCGCTCACCGCATTCGAGTTCATGAGCGGATTCACGCTGGAGCTTGTCACCCGCCATGTCCCCGGCACGCGCCTTCCACTGAAAGAAACTGCCCCCTGGTACGTGCTCGTCGAGCTGTCCAGCAGTGAGGAAACGGTCGCCAAGGCTTCGATGCAGCGCCTCTTCGCCGAGGCGAGCGAGAAGCACATTGTCTCCGACGTCGTCATCGGCGGCTCGCTCGCACAGGCCCAGGCACTATGGAAGCTGCGCGAAAGCGCATCCGAGGCGCAGCGCTCCGAAGGCGGCAGCATCAAGCACGATGTCTCGGTGCCGGTCGCGCGCATCCCCGAGTTCATCGCCGCGGCGGGTGAAGCAGCCGAGCGCGTATGTCACGGCGCGCGCCCCGTGGTCTTCGGCCACTTCGGCGACGGCAACGTGCACTACAACGTCACCCAGCCTCCGGGCATGGACAAAGCCGCCTATCTGGCGCTGTGGAACGACATGGCGAGCGCCGTGCACGATGTCGTCGCGAGCATCTCCGGATCTATCTCGGCCGAGCATGGCATCGGCCAGATGAAGCGGTCCGAATTGGTCCGCTTCAAAAGCCCCATCGAGATCGCGCTGATGCGCAAGATCAAGGCTGCCCTCGATCCGAACGGCATCCTCAACCCCGGCAAGGTGCTCTGAAGCCGCTCCGCATCTGTCATCCCGGGCGAAGTGAGCGAGAGCGAGCGAGACCCGGGATCCAGCGCAACAAGCGGCGAAACCTCGTTATGGAAAGCTACGCACTCCTCCCCTGGATCCCGGATAGCGCCTTGCTTCGCTCGGCGCTTC
>CALRVN010000270.1:0-5584 GCA_943371625.1 Hyphomicrobium sp. CS1GBMeth3 | reverse complement strand
CTTCGCTCGGATCGAAGCCGGCCAGAGGCCCGGTCAGAATGTTGCCGTGCGCACCGGATTCATCGTCCAGCAACCCGATGTTGGCTAGCTCGGGCCAGAGCAGCGGCAGGCTGGCTTCCTCGACGCCGCGCAGCTGCACGTTGGCGCGGCGGGTCAGGTCGATGAGGCCGTTGCCATGGCGCTCGGCCATGTCGGCGATCGTCGAGAGATCGGCGCGCGTCAGCGACTTTCCGTGCGCGTTCAACCGCACGATCAGGCCGTCGCCGGTGCGCATGGGACGGCGGGCGGTCGGGCACCAGCCGCGAACCTTGTAGGTGTCGGTTCTTGGGAGGGCTCGCGTCATGCCGGCACCCGCTGAACGACCGTGGCGCGGAGACGCGCGAGTTCGGCATGCACGGCGTTTCGACGGGGTGTCCACAGGTTGCGGGCGATCGCGTCCTCAAGCCGGGTGGCAATGGCATCGGCGCCGGGGGCGTTCGCGGTGACAAGCGCAACCCTCGTGTCGTCGTCGGCGATGAGAGCGTCGTGGACAGCGTCGAAGAGGTGGGATGGCATGCCGCTGCCCGTGGCGGCGAAAGCGTAGAGCGCGTCGACGGCCTGGGCAATTTCACCGACGCCGCGATGGCCGTGGCGGAGCATGCCGGCAATCCAGCGCGGGTTGGTCAGGCGTCCGCGGACGATGCGGGCGATCTCCTCCGACATCGTTCGAGCAACCGGATTGTCCGGTTTGCTGGTGTCGAGGTGATAGAGGATCGGCGTGCGGCCGGACATCTCGGCGGCGGCGGCAAAACCACCAACGAAGTCGGCCACGCCATCGCCGTCGAGGATGTCGCGCTCGCGATCGTCCTGCGGGTGCACGAGCGCATCGACCGCGGCGACGCGGTCGGCGAACTGAGTCGCCGCCTCGTGGGCGTGCTCACTGGCGCCGTAGGCGTGGGTGGAGGCCGCGAGGTAGGCTTGCGCCAGATCCCCTCGCGTCGCCCAAGTGGTGTCGAGCGCGACTTCCGCAGCGCCGGCGCCATATACGTTGGCGCCACCGCCGAAGATGCGCGCGAGACTGGCGCCAGCGCGGCGCGCAGCGGCGAGGGGATTGAACTCGTCGTCTTCATCCAGTGCCGCAACGCGGGCGACGGCCATGTCAAAGAGAGCGATCTGGGACTGGAAGATGTCGCGGAACAGTCCCGAGATGCGAAGCGTCACGTCGATGCGTGGCCGGTCGAGGCGCGCGGACAGCATGACCTCGATGCCGGTGACGCGGTTGGAGGCGTGATCCCAGGTCGGGCGCACGCCGAGATAGCTCAGGGCCTGGGCTAGGTCGTCCCCGCCGGTGCGCAGCGAAGCCGAAGCCCACAGGTCGATCATGATCGCGCGAGGGTATTCGCCTTTGTCCTGCAAATGCCGGCGCACGATCTCGTCGGCGGCGCGGGCGCCGATGATGGCCGCGGTGCGCGTCGGCACGGCGCGGGGATCGATGGTGGTGAGGTTGCGTCCGCTGGGGAGTACGTCGAGCCTGCCACGCGTCGGTGCGCCTGCGGGACCAGGCGCGACGCGGCGGCCAGCGAGAGCGGCGATCAACGCTTGCCGTTCCATGGTGGCGCACGCCTGCAGTGACGCGCGGACGCTGCCCGCGACGTTTGCGGAGATCGATGCATCGAGGCTACGCAGAGTGCTTTCGGCCAACGCTTCGGTGGCCTCGGCGGACGGCGCACGGCCGAAGACGTGCAGGCTGTCGCGGACGGCGAGATCCTTAATGTCGCACAGTTGCGCGTCGAGCTTGGCGACCGCGACGCGCGCGAGATCGTCGCGCAGAACGCCGCAGTCGGCGGCGAGGCCCGATCGCCAGGCGCGCTCCATGATCTCGGTTTCGAGAAGCTGCACGCGTCGGCGGTCGACGCCATCGGCTTCGGCGTATTCCTCGAGCAGCCCTTCGAGCTCGGCGAGGCCGCCGTGCAGGCCGGCGAGCGTGAGCGGCGGCGTCAGATGTCCGATGGTGACGGCCGATATGCGGCGCTTGGCCTGCACCGCCTCACCGGGGTTGTTGACAATGAACGGGTACACGACGGGCGTCGGGCCGAGCAGCGCTTCGGGGAAGCAGTCTTGCGAGAGTGCCAGCGCCTTTCCGGGCAGCCACTCGAGCGTGCCGTGGGTGCCGAGATGCACGAGCGCGTCGATGCGTTCGACGCGGCGCAGCGCGGCGTAGAGCGCGATGTAGCCGGGGCGCGGCGGACAGGACGTGTCGTGATAGCCCTGCTTGCGTTGACCGCGGGATCCGCGATCGGGCTGCAGCAGTACTGTGATGTTACCCGCCCGCAAGCAGGGAAAGCGGAACACGCCGTCGACGCATGACGGGTCGTTCTCGGGCTGACCCCAGGCATCAAGTACAGCGTTGCGGAGTTCGGGTGAAAGTGCGCCGAGGTGGGCATGGTAGTCGGCGAGTGAGAGGCAAAGGTGATCTTCGGGCGCTGATGTCAGCCTTGCTATAAGGTTCGCCGGATCGGGCTGCGTGCCGGCGGTCGCGTAGCCTGCTGCTTCGAGAGCTGCGAGTATTTCGACCACGCTTTCGGAGGTGTCGAGGCCGCAGGCGTACCCGGTACGTCCGCCGCGCGCGGGGTAATCGGAGAGCATCACCGCGATACGGCGCTCGCGGGCCGGCGTAGCGCCGAGACGCGCCCATGCGGCCGCGAGCTTTGCCACATAGCTGATACGATCGTCGGCCGGGGCGTGCAGCACTCCCGCGTATTCCAGTTCGGGATCGGCGGGCGTTTCCGCCTTGAAGGAAATCGCGCGCGTGAACAGCCGGCCGTCGAGCTCCGGCAGCACGACGTTCATGGCGAGGTCGCTCGGAGCCAGACCGCGGTCGGATTCTTCCCAGGCTTCGCGGCTGGTGCCCGCGAGGGCGACCTGCAACACGGGGCAGTCGGCCGCATCGAGCACCGTCGTGTCGTCCTGCCGGCGGGCCGAGAATGCCGTCGCGTTGATGATGACCGACGGGCGCCGTTCGGCGATGAGCTGGGTCAGAGCCTGCTCGGCATCCGGATCCTTAAGGCTCGTCACCGCGATGGCGATGCAGTCCAAGTCCTCAGCTTTGAGCTGCTGTAGCATGGCGCGAACAGGCGCGATGTCGCTGGCGAGCAGGTTGGCGCGGTAGAAAATTACGAAGGCGCTGGGGCCGTTCGCCGACAGGTATCGTTGCTGGGCGTCGGTGCTGGCGATGTCGCCGTTGCCGGAGAGGACAATGACCGAGCCGAGCGGCATCGGATCGGCGAGCGTGGGTGGTTCGCCCCGTACCAGAGCTGCCGCGAGCTGCAGCACGTGCGCGATGTTCTCCGGGCCGCCGTGGCGAAAGTAGGCGTCGCAGAGCGATGTGTGCTCCGAGGCGACCGTCGAGAGCGCGGAGAGGCGCGGGTCGGGGCGGTCGTCGCCGGGCAGGGCGATGAGGTGGACGCCGGATTGGCGGCACATCTCGGCAAGACGTTCGAAGCCATAGCGCCAATAGTCGAGGCCGCCGAGACTGCGGACGATGACCACTTTGCTGTGCGCGATGACGGCATCGACATAGAGGTCGACCGACATCGGGTGGCGAAGCTTCTTCAGGCTGGCGAGGCGCAGGCTCGGCAGATTGTTCCGGTTGGCTTTCCACGCGGCAGCGAGCGCGGAAAGATCGCTGTCGCTGAAGGAGAGAACCACGATGTCGGCGGCCGATTGCCCGAGATCGACGGCGGTGTCGATCTCGTCCAACGTCGCAGACTGCGTGGCCAACAGGTGCACGTTGGAGATCAGCCTCCGGTGATTTCGCGCGCGATCGCGTCGCGGTCCAGGCCGCGCTGACCGATGACAACGATTTGCCCCTGACGGCTCTCGCCGGGGCGCCAGGCGCGATCGAATTGATGTTGCAGGCGTTCGCCGACACCCTGGATTAGCAGGCGCATCGGTTTACCCTTCACCTCGGCGAAGCCCTTGATGCGAAGGATGTCGTGTGCGGCGGCGGCGCTGCCGATGCGATCGATAATCTCGGCCGGCTCGGTGAGGGCCGGGATATCGAGGATGAAGCTCTCGAAGTCCTCGTGGTCGTGCTCCTCCTCGGCGTCGTGATGCGACGGGCGCGCGGCAAGATCGCCTTCGGCGGCGGCATTGAGGCCGAGCAGCACCCGGGGATCGAGCTTGGCGCCTTCGGCGGCGACGACCTTCACGGCGCGCGGGATTGCAGCCTTGATCTCGGCGATGACGCGCTCGCGCTCGGCAGCGTCGAGGAGATCGGTCTTGTTGAGCACGATGAGATCGGCGCAGAGAAGCTGGTCCTCGTAGACCTCCTCGAGCGGATTGTCGTGGTCGAGGGAGGGATCGGCGGCCTTCTGCGCGTCCAGCGCGTCGGGATCGTCGGCGAAGCGTCCGGCCGCGACGGCGGCACCGTCTACGACGGTCACGACGCCGTCGACGGTGACGCGCGAGGCGATGGCCGGCCAATTGAACGCCTGCACGAGCGGCTTCGGCAGTGCGAGGCCGGAGGTTTCAATGAGGATGTGCTCGGGCGGGTTGGCGAGCGACAGCAAGCCTTCGAGCGCGGGGACGAAATCATCCGCGACGGTGCAGCAGATGCAACCGTTGGACAGCTCGACGATGCGATCCTCGCTGCACGTCTCGATGCTGCAGCCCTTCAAAATCTCACCATCGACGCCGACATCGCCGAACTCGTTGACGATGACGGCGAGGCGGCGGCCTTGCGCGTTCTGGAGGACGTGGCGGACGAGGGTCGTTTTCCCGGCGCCGAGGAACCCGGTGATGATGGTGCAGGGGATTTTGGCGATGTCGGTCATGCGGTCTCCGTTGCGGGTTGCTCGAAGCCTAGCGGCGGCACCCGCGAGATGACGCCCTTGCGGAAGGGGGCTGGACGCTCGGCCCACGGGATGATGCCGTTGGCGGAGCGCTGGAACGCGATGGCGGTTGCGACGATGTCGGCAACGTGAGCTTCCTGCTCGAGGTCGCCGACGACGTAGGTCCATTTGCCCGCAGCGGCGAGCGCGATGGTGCTCGGGCGCTTGCAGACGGCGAGGCACTCGACGGCGCGTGCGGTGATGCCGTCGGCGTTGAGTTCGGCAAGGCGCGTGTTGAGCGCTTCGACGAGCTGCGTGCGCGGCGGGGCTTCCGCTTGCTCGTCAACGGCACGCGGCCGGCACGATACGCACACGAAGATGTCGACTTCAGTGGACATCTCCGGCGCCCTCCGATTTCGCGAAGCGCTGCCAGAAGAAGCCGACGAAGAAGCCCGTCGTCACCCAGAGGATCGCCTGCACGGCGAGCGAGACGGCGGCGAAGCGGGCTGCCAGCTCTGCCGGCACGAGGCTGTCGGCGGCATCGGAAGCCAGATGTGGCGCGCCCCACAGGTGCGGCGCCACGAGGATCGGGATTGCCAAAAAGCGCATCCAGGGTTGCTCGGCCCTCAGCAGCAGCCAGAGTCCGCCAGCCGTCATGGCGCAGGTCGCCAGCCACCACCCTTGGCGTCCGAGGAGATCGGCGGCCATCATTCCCGGCACCTCGGGTGCAAGCCCCATGGCCGGGGCGAGGCCCGCGGCTGCAAAGCCAGCCG
>CALRVN010000269.1:0-5589 GCA_943371625.1 Hyphomicrobium sp. CS1GBMeth3 | reverse complement strand
AAAGTACGCGCGGCCCGGAAGATCGTCCCCCGCCGCCGCGCGGCACCGCCTGATACTCCGTCTGGCGGCTTAGCCCTCGAGGGACTTGGCCGCCCACTGTTTGGCATTGCGACCGACCAGGTCCGCGATGGAACTCGCGCCCGCCCGCCTGACGGCCGCTGCAAGCTCAGACTTCATGCGCGCAATCAGCCCCGGTCCCTCGTAGATCAGCCCGGTATAAAGCTGCAGCAGCGTCGCACCGGCTTCGATCTTGGCAAGAGCGGCCGCTCCGCTGTCGATGCCGCCGATGCCGATGAGCGGGATCTTGCCGCCCGTCGCCTCGTACACGCGCGCGAGCATGACTGTCGCACGATGGAACAACGGTCGTCCGGACATGCCGCCCGCTTGGCGTGCATTTTCATCACTGAGCGCACGTCGCGACAGCGTCGTGTTCGATATCGCGATACCGTCGACCTCGTGCGACGTGAGCACCGCGAGAATTTCGCCGAGTGAATCTTCGGCGATATCCGGCGCGAGCTTGACCACGATCGGCCGCTTCGGTTTGCCCGCTGCAACCTGCTGGGCGCGCACGGAGAGCACGCGCGTTAACAACTCGCCCAGTGCCGCCGGATCTTGAAGGTCGCGCAGTCCCGGCGTGTTCGGTGACGATATGTTGACCGTGAAGTAACTGGCGACGTCATAGAATGTTGCGAGGCCGCGCGCGTAATCGGCGACGCGGTCGACCGCTTCTTTGTTGGCGCCGATATTGACGCCGACGACGCCATTGCGCGGCCGCCGCCGCAGACGCTCGAGCGCGGCCTGGTGCCCGCCATTGTTGAAACCGAGCCGGTTGATGACTGCGCGATCGCGCATCAGCCGGAATACGCGCGGCTTCGGACTGCCCGGTTGCGGCAACGGCGTCACCGTCCCGATCTCCGCAAATCCGCAGCCGAGCCCCAGCACCGCGTCCGGCACGCGGCCGTCCTTGTCGAAACCCGCAGCTATTCCAATGGGGTTCGGCAGCGCCAGGCCCGCAAAGCGTGTCGCCAGCACCGGATGATCAGCATCGCCGGAAGGAAATGCGCCAAGCTCGAGCGCGCGCAACGTGATTTCGTGCGCCTCTTCCGGCGGCAGCAGTAACAGCGCGCGCGGCGCCAGACCGAAGAGAGACTTTAGCATGGATTGAATTCCTCCGGCAGTTGCGGCACGCCGTCGTCTCCGAGATACAGTGCGTGCACGCCGACTGCGAGCGCGGTCGGCAGCGCGCCGTAGAGGTGCGGGAACTCTTCCCCGCCACGCGAGGGCTCCCATCGCAGTCCGTCACCGAGCGCGCGTGCTTCGAATTTCACCAGCACAAGATCATCCTGGTTCCGGAAATGCTTGGCGAGTGTTCCCTCAAGCTGCGTGCTAACCGACAAATGAATGAATCCGTCGCGCGCATCGTCGGCTGATCCTGCGAACGCGCCCGCGCGACACGCGACGCCCCACGCATCGCGCGACACAACCTTGAATACGAAACGTCGCGGTGATGTCATCGCAATCTCGCGTGTAACGATTGCCTGAACGCCTCTCTTCTGCGCATCAGAATTTCAAGTGCGCAACTGCGCGCACCACGCACTTGTCGCTTCCGATCCACACTGCGCAAACGTTGCGTGTCGGATAGGTGCTTTTCCGAGATCGTGTCTGTCACCGTGCGTGCAGTCATGATACCTTCATGCAACTGGCGCTCTACGATTGCCCTTGGCGCACTTTGCCGGGGCCCGAAGCAAAAAGAAGCTCAATGTTCCCCGGTCTCCCTACAGCGTCTCTGAACCTAACGCATCTGTTCTCCTCGCCATTCCACTTCTCGGTTCCCAGCTATCAAAGACCCTACTCGTGGACCACCGTTGAAGCCGGGCAACTGCTCGAGGACATCAGTGCTGCTGCCGGCCTGAGGGGCGTCGAGGACGCCGCCGAGCCGGACTATTTTCTCGGCACCATTCTCCTGCTTGACGGCAACGGCGGCGATTTGCCCAAAGCGCGCGAGCGCGAGCCGCGCATGTTCGAGATCATCGACGGCCAGCAGCGCCTCGTGACTCTGGCGATGCTCGCGGCTGTTCTGCGCGACCTCGGGACCGAGCGCTGGCGCTGGGGTGCGCGCAGTCGCCTGGATCAGTTCGTCGCGGCGGATTCTGCTGCGACAAAGCAGCTTGGCGCGCGCTTTCGCATCGAGGTCAGCGCGCGCGAGCAGGGCTTCCTCGAAAAGCATGTCCAGGAACGGGGAGCCTGCGCTGCCGTCGCCGACGCCGAGACGGCCAGCGAGGCTGAGGACCGCCTGTTGAAGGTGCGCGACCATTTCGTGCGCGAACTCACCTCGCTTGACGACGCCGACCGCCGCAAGCTGACCGACTACATATGCGATCAGTGTCACTTCGTCGTCGTGCTGACGCGCGATATCGACCGCGCGCACCGCCTCTTCACCGTGCTGAACGAGCGTGGACGTTCGCTGCAGCGCAACGACATCCTTAAGGCCGAGGTGCTGAAGGGCATTCCCCTCGAGCGCCGCGCCGCCGCGATCGACGCGTGGGACGGTGCCGCGCGTTTGCTCGGCTCGCGCTTTGAAACTTTCTTCAGTCACGTGTTCTCGATCTATGGGCGCGGCGACACCAAGATCATCGCCGGCGTCCGCCGCACCATCCGCGAGGTCGGCGGTCCCGAGCCCTTCTTGAACGAGATCGTCGCGCCGCTTTCTGCTGCCTACGACACGGTTCTGCGCGCCGGCGACGTCAGCTTGAACATCGACCCCGACGTGCGCCGCTATCTTCTGTGTCTTGGCCGCCTGCCCGAAGGCGACTGGGCGCCCGCCGCGATCCTTGCCATGCAGCAGTTTCCCGATGACCCGGCACGCAGCAAGCTATTGCTGAAGGAAGTCGACCGGCTCGCGCATCTGCTGCGCGTCCTCTGCATCGGCTCCGGCAAGCGCATGCGCCGCCTCAGCGAGGTCGTGCACGCGATAAAGTCACGCGCTCCGGTCAGGCCCGGAGAAGGGCCCTTCGCGATCACCCGCGATGAGGTGCGCAACATCGGCTACCACCTGCGCACCATGTATCGGCGCGACGCGCAGGTCTGCAAGCAGCTGCTGCTCCGCCTCAACGACGAGCTGACCCGCTCGACCACCGTTCTCGACCCGAAGGATTACAGCGTCGAGCATGTTCTCCCGCAGCGTCCCGGCGCGACGAGCGAGTGGCGCCGCTGGTTCGCCGACGCGGAGGAGCGCGAGATGTGCACCGAGAGTCTCGGCAATCTCGTCGCCGTGACCCAGCGGCAGAACGACCGCGCGCGCAACCAGGAGTTCGCGCGCAAACGCGAGATCTATCGCGGCGCCGTGGACGATCCGCCGGTGCTAGCCATCACCCGGGATGCAGTGGACGCCAGCGTCTGGCGCGGCGAGGAAATCCGCGCGCGCGAGGCCAAGCTGCTCGGGATTATCCGCGACACGTGGGGCATCGACATCCCCGGCATGCAGGGCCTTCAAGGCCGCAGCGACGTAGCGTAGGACTATTGGAGGGACAACCCCTCACCCGGAAGCGATCCTGTGATCGCTTCCGACCTCTCCCTCTGGGAGAGGTGATGTTGTGCGAGAACCCACTTAGCCTCTCCCCGGTGGGGAGAGGCCGGCGCGAAAATGCGCAAGCATGAGCGACGGGTGAGGGGGCGAGTGCGCCCAACGATCAAGCCGCCTTCAGCTCGCCGTTCAGCGCCTTGTCGATCAGCGCCCGCGTTTCATTGATGCCGTAGACCTGGATGAAGCTGCCGAAGCGCGGTCCCTTCTCCTCCCCGAGCAGCACCTCGTAGATGGCGTTGAACCACGCGTTCGAAACGCCGGGACGCTCGGGCGTCGCACCCTTGGCCGCGAAATCCTGGTAGCGCGGTACCGCGCGGCCCACGTCGTAGATAATCGCCTGCAGATCCTCGGCGCTCGCCTGCGGGTCGGCCGCGGCCAGCGCGTCGGACAGCGCGCGCAACGCACCCGCTTCCACCTCGTCCGCCCCACGATACTTCTTACGCGGCTTCACGAAGTCCGTGTAATAGCGCACCGCGTAGCCCGCCATCTCGTCCAGCAGCGGATTTGTCTGCGGGCTGACGCCCTTCACGTGCCGGCGGATGAAGCCCCACAGTACCGCCTTGTCGTCAGCGTTCGACGCCGCGACGAGATTGAGCAGCAGTGCGAACGTCAGTGGCGAGTTCGCCACCGGTGGATTGCCGCTATGGACGTGCCACACGGCGTTATCGAGCTTCGACTTGTCGTCCTGCTTGGGATAGGCGGCGAGCAGCTGCAGGTACTCGTCGACAGCGCGCGGAATGACGTCGAAGTAGAGTCGCTTTGCCGTCTTCGGCTTCTGGTACATGAACAGCGACAGGCTCTGCGGGCTCGCATAGCTCAGCCAGTCGTCGATGGTCAGGCCGTTACCCTTCGACTTCGAGATCTTCTCGCCCTTGTCGTCGAGGAACAGCTCGTAGTTGAACCCCTCCGGCGGGGTGCCGCCGAGCGCCTTGCAGATGCGCGAAGAAAGCTGCACCGACTCGATGAGATCCTTGCCCGCCATCTCGTAGTCGACGCCGAGCGCCGTCCACCGCATCGCCCAGTCGGCCTTCCACTGGCACTTGACCGCGCCGCCCGTGACGCTGGTCTCGACCTTCTCTCCGGTGTCGGGGTCGACGTAGACGATCGTGCCCTTGCGCGGATGGCGCTCGACCATCGGCACCTGCAGCACCTTTCCGGTGCGCGGCGAAATCGGCAGGAACGGCGAATACGTCGCCCGCCGCTCCGGCCCGAGCGTCGGCAGAATGATGTCCATGACCTTGTCGTAGGCCTTGAGCATCTTCAGCAGCGTTTCGTCGAACTGTCCCGACTTGTACGCCTCCGTCGCAGACATGAATTCGTAGGAGAAGCCGAAACGGTCGAGGAACGCGCGCAGCATCGCGTTGTTGTGATGCGCGAAGCTCTCGAACTTGCCGAACGGGTCGGGCACCGTCGTTAGCGGCTTTTCCAGTGCCGCGTGCAGCAGCTCCGGGTTGGGAACATTGGACGGCACCTTGCGCAGGCCGTCCATGTCGTCGGAAAAACAGATGAGGCGGGTCGTCCGCTTGCCCTCGGTCAGCAGCTCGAACGCATGCTGAACCATGCTCGTGCGCGCCACCTCGCCGAACGTGCCGATGTGCGGCAGCCCGGAGGGCCCATAACCCGTCTCGAAGATGACCGTCTTGTCCTCGCCCCCCTTCAGCTTCTCCAGCCGCTTGATGAGCCGGCGCGCCTCCTCGAAGGGCCAGGCCCTCGCGTCTGTGAGTGCGGACGATGGTGCGGCGATGTCTGAAGTCATCGGGGTGACAATTCTGTTTGTTGGGTAGCTGGGGCGCGTGGAAACGGAGAGGCCGGAACCCTATGTTCCGGTCGGCACGCGCGTCAACGCCGTTGCGCGGCGTCGGGCGCCATGACGCGGCGACGCGGAGCCGGCAATAACAACACGGGAGCAGTACTTACGTGCAGGCGGACCCAACGACCAAGGCAGCCCTATCGCCCCAGGAAGCCCTTATCTACGCAATGGTGACTGCCGCAGCGGCCGACCGGAC
>CALRVN010000268.1:0-5605 GCA_943371625.1 Hyphomicrobium sp. CS1GBMeth3 | reverse complement strand
CTCGCAGCTCCAGCCGCGTTCGGCAAAGACCGGCATCACGTCGGCAAAGCACCAGCCGCCGCAAAACGCGCCATGGATGAGGACGATGTGCTTGCCCATGGTGTTTCCCTTGATCGAGCCGGCAGAATGCCAAGACAACGTTACAATTTTCCGCAGGCCTGCTCCGCCCCTGGGGCCGGCAAAGGCTTAACTTTCATCGGCTGCAACCTGTCGGATCGCCGGTGAGCCCCTTTGGCGCGCCCGGCTGAGTTGACGGCGACCCCGCGGCCTGAGAAGTCAATCGACCGATTCCACTCTTATCGTCGGGCCGGCTCATCGGGGCCGGACCCCTCCCCCGTCGCTGCAGGTAAATACCGTGCAAGACTACGTCAGAAAGATCCTCGGCGCGCGCGTCTACGACGTGGCGATCGACAGCCCGCTGGACGCGATGCCGCGGCTATCGAAGCGGCTCAATAACTCGGTGCTGATCAAGCGCGAGGATCTGCAGCCGGTGTTCTCGTTCAAGCTGCGCGGCGCCTATAACAAGATGGCGGGGCTGCCGCGCGAGGCGCTCGATCGCGGTGTGATCTGTGCTTCGGCCGGCAATCATGCCCAGGGCGTGGCGCTGTCGGCGAAGCTGCTCAACACCAAAGCGACGATCGTGATGCCGCGCGCGACGCCGGAGATCAAGATCGACGCTGTACGTAGCCGCGGCGGACACGTGGTGCTGCACGGCGACAACTTCGACGAGGCCTCTGCGCACGCGCGCAAGCTCGAAGCGAAGAACGGACTGATCTTCATCCATCCCTACGACGATCCCGACGTCATCGCGGGCCAGGGCACGATCGGCATGGAAATTCTGCGGCGCCACCCAGACCCGATCGAAGCGATCTTTGTGCCGATCGGCGGCGGCGGTCTCGCAGCGGGCATCGCGATCTACGCCAAGTTCCTGCGCCCTGACGTGAAGATCATCGGTGTCGAGCCGGAGGACGCGGCAAGCATGCAGGCCGCCCTCAAGGCCGGGGAGCGCGTCGTGCTCGACCGCGTCGGCTTCTTCGCGGACGGTGCGGCCGTGAAGCAGGTGGGCGAGGAGACATTCCGGCTCTGTCGCGAGTATCTCGACGGCGTCATCACGGTGACGACCGACGAGGTCTGTTCGGCGATCAAGGACATCTTCGAGGATACGCGGGCGGTGCCCGAGCCGGCCGGCGCACTGTCGCTCGCCGGGCTGAAGAAGTTCGTCGAAGAGGGCGACTGCAAGGGGCGCACGTTGATCGCCATCAACAGCGGCGCCAACATGGACTTCGACAGGTTGCGCCATATCTCGGAACGCGCCGAGATCGGCGAGCACCGGGAGGCGCTGCTCGCGGTGTCGATCCCCGAGCGTCCCGGCAGCTATCGCCACTTCATCGAGCTGCTGGGGAAGCGCGCGATCACGGAGTTCAACTACCGCTACTCCGATCCGCGCGAAGCACACATCTTCGTTGGCGTGCGTCTCTCCGATGGCGAGCGTGAGAAGCAGAAGATCATCTCGATGCTGGCGGATAACGGCTACGGCGTCGTCGACATGAGCAACAACGAGATGGCGAAGCTGCACGTGCGCTACATGGTCGGCGGGCGGGCACCCGGCCTCGGCGACGAGGTGGTGCTCCGCTTCCAGTTCCCGGAGCGGCCCGGCGCGCTGCTGCAGTTCCTCGACAGCCTATCGGATCGATGGAACATCTCGCTGTTTCACTATCGCAACCATGGCGCCGACTACGGCCGCGTGCTGGCGGGGATCGAAGTGCCGCGAAACGAGCGCGGGGAACTGAAGGCGAGCCTAGACAAGCTGTCGTATCCCTACTGGGATGAGACGGACAATCCGGCCTACCGGACATTCCTGGCGGACTACAACGGCGAAAGGAGCGCGGCATGAGCTACGATTTCATGATGTTCAAGCCGCGCCATCCGATCGCGTCCATGTCGGACATCGAGCCGAAGAATCTCGCGCTGCAGAACGGCGAGACGGTCAAAGCCAAGCTGACGGCGCTCTATCCGGCCATCGAGTGGGAGGACAAGGGCGACCGCGGATGGCTCGGCAGGATGACCGTCGAAGGGGAGCCTTACGAGTTTCGGCTGCCGGCGGGCGACGACGAGTGCTGGAGCATCAATACGCCGGAAGAGAACCTCGATACCCCGCTGATCGAGAAGGTCTGCCAAGCGCTACAGCTTCTGGCGTTCGACGGGCAGGCGCTGGTGCTGATCGACTCCAGCGGCCGCAAGCCGGCGCTCTAGCCGACGTCCTCGCCGTCCCAGTATTTGCGCACGGCGGCCCGGTCGAAGACCCGATCAAGCGCGCGGACGAGCAGCTTGTTGGAATCCGGGTAGATGCAGACGTCGAGAGGGTTGCGCTCGCCGATCATGAGATAGCGACACGGCCCCGACCCGCTGTTGAGGAATGAGTGGCCGATCTCCTGACCGGCAGGAAAGCAGACGTAGTCGCCCGGGTTCATCACGTAGCGTTCGTCGCCCAGCAGCAGCTTCACCTCGCCTTCAAGGATCAGCGCGTGCTCCTCCTCGGCGAGATGATAGTGGCGCGGCGCGAGGCGCATGCCGGGTGACGGCGACTCGATCAGCATGCCGACGTGGTAGTGCGGCCCCCCGAAGGCCGGATACGTGAGGTGCTTGGAGCGGCCGCCGAACTTCGGTCCCTCGCCCTCGACATCCCACTCCAGCGCGTCGCTGGAGATTGGCGGCCTTCCCTCTGCGGCGACGTCAAACTTCGCATAGCTTTCAGCCGGTGCGCTGCGGCCATCGCCGAAGCCGGTGTTCTCTCCGTCCCAATAGCCGCGCGTCGCTGCCAGATCGACGATGGTTCGCTTGCCGTCGATGCGAGCCATCATCTTGCCGGTGTCGGTATAGACGGCGACCTCGTTCTTCTTGTTCTCACCGACGATCACGTAGCGGCAGACGGCGTCTGTATTGTTGACGAGGCAGTGCCCCGCCTTCTGGCCGGCGGGAAAGCAGATGTAGTCGCCGGCTTTCATTTCGTGCGTCGCGGCCCCGAGCCAGACGGTGAGCGCGCCATCGAGAATGAAGACGTGTTCCTCCTCGAAAACGTGGTAGTGCGCGGGCGCGCTTTGCTTGCCGGGCCGCAACTCCTCGATAGCGACGCCGACGCGATAGTCGGCGCCGAGCAAAGTGCGCGAGAGGTGCTTGTAGCGAATGTCGAAGCGCGGCACGTCGGTCCATTCGGTCCAAGGAACATCGTTGGACGAAATCGGCTTCACGACGGTGTCACCCGGCATCTTCGGAGCCCCTTTGATTGGTCAGGCCGCGCGACGAAAGAGCAGCGAGAAGTTGTTGGCCGGCATAGCCTCGATTTGCGGCGCGTCAAAGCCGGCTTCGGCGGCAAGTGTGGCGACGGCTTCGAGATCGCGCACACCCCATTCGGGATTGCGGCGGCGCAGATCGGCATCGAAGGCTTCGTTGCTCGGCGCGGTGTGGCGGCCGTCGCGACGGTACGGGCCGTAGAGGAACAGCAGGCCCCCGGCGACGAGCACGCGCGCGGCGCCGCGGATCAGCCCGACGGTGGCAGCCCAGGGCGAAATGTGGATCATGTTGATGCAGAGCACGACATCCGCATGCGCGATCGGCCAGACGCCGGAGGCGGCATCGAGCGCGAGCGCAGGCCCAACGTTCGCCAGATTGGCCGCCTCCGCCCACGCGTCGATGCTGGCGCGCGCGTCGGCGCTCGGGTCGGTCGGCTGGAAGACGATGTTGGGGCCGGCGAGCCTCGCGAAATGGATGATGTGCTCGCCCGAGCCGCTGGCGATCTCGAGTACCAAACCGCCGGGAGGCAGCTTAGGCCGCAGCACGCGCCAGATCGGATCGCGATTGCGCGCCGCGGACGTTGCATACTGGCGGGGATCATCAGTCATGCGATCTAGCTACGGGCACCGTCGGCGTTTGGCAAACGCGACGGCCGGCGCCCTAGAAGTTGGTGATGATCTCGAGCGTGCCGTAGGTGCCGGCACCGCCGCCGGGGCCCGAGCCGCCGCCGCTGATGAACTGATGGCCACCGGCAAGCGTCGCGTCGAAGGAAACATCCTTGGTCACGTCGAAGGTGTACGTGGCGTAGCCGCCGAGCGTCTGCCCGTTGTAGCCGGTGTCGCCGTCGGCCTCCGCCTCCGGACCCACGATCAGCTTGTCGCCGACGCGAAGGCCCAGCCGCGCCTCTGCGTAGTAGGTGTTGAACACCGACGAATATTCGCCGGTGAGGCTGCCGGTGATGGGATCCTTTTTCTCGTCGTACTCGAAGCTCAGCGCCACCTTGATTCCGCCTCTGGAGCCGATGACCTCGTTGGTAGGGTCGTCGGGGGAGAGCTGCGAATCCTGAAAGTCGAAGCCGAGGTAGGCACCGAATGTCGCTCCGCCGCGGACGAACTGGTACCCGGGCATGACGTCGACCTGGTAGAGCAGACCGTCGATTTCGCCGAGTCCCTGCAGCGTGGCAACGTAGTTATAAGCGGCGAGGCTGCTGGCGATGCGCAGCAGGAAACCCTCTTTGTCGATGTCACCGTTGAATGCGTGGTCGAGCTCGCCGTACCAGTAGAGCGATTGCGGCGCGACGTTGAAGCCGGCTGTCAGCTCGTTGGCGTTTTTCTTGTCGCCGGCAAACACGATCGAGGTGCTCGCCGCCAGCGACGCACACGCGAGCATGGTCAGGACATTACCGCTTCGGCGAAAGCCATGCATGCCAGCGTGCTCGCATCGGACGAATATCGGCGAGCAATGCCTAGCTGATTCTCGCTGCGCGTGCGTACGGGGTGCCTGCGGGCGGCGGTGCGGCTGCGGACAGCCGCTGTCGCTGCCCGTCATCCCTGGCGCAGCGAGGGGACCGAGCAAGACCCGGGACCCAGCAGAAAAGCCCGCAGCTCTTTATTCAGAGGCTTCGCCGCTCCTGACGCTGGATCCCGGATAGCCGGCGCGCTTCGCTCCGGCTTCCGGGATGACAAAGGAGTGCCGAGCGTGGAGCTAAATCCCGAGCTTGGCTTTGAGTATCTCGTTGACGGCGGCGGGATTGGCCTTGCCACCTGTGCCCTTCATCACCTGACCGACGAACCAGCCGAGCATGGTCGGCTTGAGCTTCACCTGCTCCACCTTGTCGGGGTTGGCGGCGATGATCTCGTCGACCGCCTTCTCGATGGCGCCCGTGTCGGTGACCTGCTTCAGCCCACGCTTCTCGACGATCTCGGCCGGGTCGCCGCCCTCGGACCAGACGATCTCGAACAGATCCTTGGCGATCTTGCCGGAGATGGTGCCGGAGGAGATGAGGTCGACGATGGCGCCGAGCTGCTGTGCCGAAACGGGCGACGTCTCGATCGACTTGCCTTCCTTGTTGAGGCGGCCGAACAGCTCGTTGATCACCCAGTTGGCGGCGACTTTTCCATCGCGCGGCTTCGCCACGACCTTGCCCTCGCGACCGCTCACCACCTCTTCGAAGTAGTCGGCGGACTCGCGCTCGGCGACCAGCACGTTGGCGTCGTAGTCGGAAAGGCCGAAGGCCTGCATGAAGCGCTGCTTCTTGGGGTCAGGGAGTTCGGGCAGACCCTTCTCCAACTCGCCGACGTATTCCATCGTCAGC
>CALRVN010000267.1:0-5605 GCA_943371625.1 Hyphomicrobium sp. CS1GBMeth3 | reverse complement strand
GCTCGCGGCAGAGACGGACGAAATCAGGCAGCTCGCGCGGGGCGATGCCAGCCTTCTGCAGCTCCTCGCCGGTGTTGACCTGAATGAACAGCTCGAGCCGCTTGCCCTGCTTCGCCATCTCGTCGGCGATGGCGCGAGCGATCTTCTCGCGGTCGATCGAGTGGATAGCGTCGAACAGTTCGACCGCTTCCTTGGCCTTGTTGGACTGCAGGGGGCCGATGAGGTGCAGGTGCGTGTCGGGGAATTGAGCCTTCAGCGCGGGCCACTTGCCCTTCGCCTCCTGGACGCGGTTCTCGCCGAACTCCCGGTGTCCGGCCTCAAGAACCGGGAGGATGTCGGGGACGTCGAAGGTCTTAGAGACGGCAATCACGCTCACGCTGGCTGGATCGCGTCCCGCCTCGCGCGCCGCCGCGGCGATCGTCGCCTCGGTTTCGGCGAGCCGCCCGACGGCTCCGGCCGCTGCCTCAGTCTCTGGTGTCATCCGACCGCCTTGACCCAAATGGTGCTTTAAGGCTCATTACGCCGCTCAAAGCCTCTAAATCCTGAAAGTTCGACGCCGTATGGCCACTCAATACGACGCGCCCGCACGCGAAAAGCACTGGCAAGACGCCTGGGACAAGGCGGACATCTTCCGGGCCTCCAACAAGGACGAGCGCACCAAGTGCTACGTGCTCGAGATGTTCCCCTATCCGTCGGGGCGCATCCATGTCGGCCATTCCCGCAACTACACCATGGGCGACGTCTTCGCACGCTATAAAAGGGCAAAGGGTTTCAACGTGTTGCACCCGATGGGGTGGGATGCGTTCGGCATGCCGGCAGAGAACGCCGCCATGGAGCGGAAGGTGCATCCGGCCGAGTGGACGTACCAGAACATCGACACGATGCGGCGGCAGCTAAAGTCGATGGGCTTCTCGCTAGACTGGTCGCGCGAGGTCGCCACCTGCTCGCCGGAGTACTACGAGCACCAGCAGAAGTTGTTCTTAGACCTGCTCAAGAAGGGCCTCGCCTACCGCAAGTCCTCGAAGGTCAACTGGGATCCGGTGGACCATACGGTGCTCGCCAACGAACAGGTGATCGACGGCCGTGGCTGGCGGTCGGGCGCGCTCGTCGAGCAGCGCGAGCTGACGCAATGGTTCTTCCGCATCACCGACTACGCCGACGAGCTGCTGGAAGCGTTGCAGACGCTGGACAAGTGGCCCGAGAAGGTGCGCCTGATGCAGGCGAACTGGATCGGCCGCTCGGACGGTCTGATGGTTCGCTTCGCGCTCGACAAGAAGACGGCGCCGGAAGGTGAAACCGAGGTCGAGGTTTATACGACGCGGCCGGATACGCTCTTCGGCGCGGCGTTCGTGGCGCTGGCGCCCGACCATCCGCTGGCGAAAGCAGCATCGGAGAAGAACCCGGCGCTGGCCGCGTTCTGCGACGAGTGCCGGCACATGGGCACGTCAGTCGCCGAGCTGGAGACGGCCGAGAAGCAGGGTTTCGACACGGGCATCCGGGTCGTGCATCCGTTCGACAAGAACTGGACGCTGCCGGTCTATGTCGCGAACTTCATCCTGATGGACTACGGCACCGGCGCCATCTTCGGCTGCCCGTCGGGCGACCAGCGCGACCTCGACTTCGCGCGCAAGTACAGCCTGCCGTTCAAGCCGGTCATCCTGCCGCCGGGCGAGGACGCGGAGACCTTTGTCATCAAGGACAAGGCCTTCGACGGCGAAGGCACGATGATCAACTCGTCGTTCCTCGACGGCCTGACCACAGAGGCAGCCTTCGAGGAAGCGGCCAGCCGTCTCGAAAAGGCGAAGCTGAACAAGAAGCCCGTTGGCCAGCGCAAGGTGAACTACCGCCTGCGCGACTGGGGCATCTCGCGTCAGCGCTACTGGGGCTGCCCGATCCCAGTCATCCATTGCGAAAAGTGCGGCACGGTGCCAGTGCCGGAGGCCGATCTGCCGGTAGAGCTGCCGACGGACGCGACGTTCGACAAGCCTGGTAATCCGCTCGACCGGCATCCGACGTGGAAGCACGTCAAGTGTCCGAGCTGCGGCGGTAAGGCGACGCGCGAGACCGACACGATGGATACGTTCGTCGACTCGTCGTGGTACTTCGCCCGCTTCACCTCTCCGTATGCCAAGACGCCGGTCGACAAGGAAGCGGCTGCCTATTGGCTGCCGGTCGACCAGTACATCGGCGGCATCGAGCACGCGATCTTGCATCTGCTCTATTCGCGCTTCTTCACGCGCGCGATGTGCGACACCGGCAATCTGAAGCTGAACCAGAACGTACGCGAGCCGTTCGGGGCTCTGTTCACGCAGGGCATGGTCACGCACGAGACGTATAAGTCGCGGCACGGCGGCTGGCTGCAGCCGACGCAGGTGCGCATCGAGGGAGAAGGCGCGGCGCGGAAGGCGTTCGAGATCGCCACGGGCGAGCCGGCGGTCATCGGCCAGATCGAGAAGATGTCGAAGTCGCGGAAGAACACGGTCGACCTCGTCGACTTCGTATCGCGCTACGGGGCGGACGTCGCGCGGTGGTTCGTGCTGTCGGACAGCCCGCCGGAACGCGACGTCATCTATACCGATGTCGGCGTTGAGGGTGCCCGCCGTTTCGTGCAGCGCGTCTGGCGGATCATCGACCAGGGAGCGGAGGGCGCCGTCGCGCCGGGGACGCCGAAGCCGGAGACGTTCGGTCCCGATGCAACGGCGCTGCGCCGGGCGGCCCACAAGGCCCTGGACCAGGTGGCGCGCTCCATCGAGGGGCTGCGCTTTAACGTTGCCGTGGCCCAGGTCTACGAGTTCGCAAATGTTCTCAGTGGATCGCTGGGGAAACCGGGGACGGATTTCGCCTGGGCCCAGCGGGAGGCGCTCGAGTTTCTGGTGCAGATGATCGGCCCGATGGTGCCACATTTGGCCGAGGAATCATGGGCGCGGCTCGGATACAACACACTCCTGGCCAATCAGGCGTGGCCCGAGGCGGACCCGGCCTTGCTCGTTGACGATACGATTACCATTGCCGTACAGGTGAATGGTAAGAGGCGGGACGAATTGACGATTGCCCGAACGGCCGATTCCGGGGAGATCGAGGCTGCTGCGCTCAAACTCGAGCCAGTGCTGAGGGCTCTCGAAGGGCGACCGGTCAAAAAGGTCATCGTCGTGCCGCAGAAGATTGTGAATGTCGTCGTGTAGGCCGAACACGGGGGACGGCGCTTGAACGCTCGCCGCCGAGGGACGATCAGGGTTTTGTTGGCGTGTGCCGCGGCATCCATGCTTGTGGCAGGCTGCGGCGATTCCGGTTTCCGTCCGATGTATGCGTCGAGCGCCATCGTGGGCGGGCCCGACGTCAATGAAAAGCTCGCTCAGCTCGAGATCGCGCCCATCCCTGGCCGCGTCGGCCAGCGGCTGCGCAACGAGATCATCTACCAGTCGACGGGTGGCGGACTGGCGCATGAGCCGGTCTATCGTCTTGAGATCGTGATCCGTGAATCTCTGACGCCAACGCTGGTGAAAGAGGACGGCAACTCGTCGGGCAGCGTCTATAACCTCAGGACGACCTTCAGGCTGGTTCGCCTGGCGGATCGCTCGGTCGCTCTGCAGGGCGAGAGCGACGGCCGGGTCGCCTTCCAGCGCTTCGACAGCGTGTTCGCCAACGTGCGGGCGCGCCAGGATGCCGAGGATCGCGCCGCCAAGACGGTGGGCGAGGAGCTTAAGGGCCGTATCGCCGCTTACCTCTCGGGCCAGGCCTGAACTCCAGAGCACTCCGTGCTATAGACCGCGCGTTCAGCATGAGCGCGCGATCATGGTAGCCATCAAGGCACATCAGGCGAATTCGTTTCTCAACCCGCCAGGACCGAAATACGCAGCGGTGCTGTTCTACGGCACCGACGCAGGACTTATCGCGGAGCGGGGTCAGAAGCTCGCGGCCCTCGTTGCCGCGCGCGACGCCGGCGAGATCGTGCGCATCGACGACAGCGATCTCGACAACGACCCCGACCGGCTCGCGGTCGAACTCCAGACCATCCCCATGTTCGGTGGCTCAAAGGTCGTGCGCGCCAACGCTGGCCGGCGCATCAATGCCGCAGCGCTGCAGCCATTGCTCGATGGCGGCACGCTGGCGGCGACCCTGATCGTCGAGGCCGGCAATCTAAAGCCGACCGATTCCATGCGGGCGCTGTTTGAGAAGTCGGCGCAGGCGGCGGCTGTGGCCTGCTATGGCGACGAGGCCGGCGACATTGACGGGTTGATTCGCGAGACGCTCAAGGCCCACGGCCTCACCATCACTTCCGATGCCCGTGAAATGCTGGCGGCGCGCATGGGTGCCGACCGGGCGATGTCGCGCGGGGAGATCGAGAAGCTGGCGCTGTTCGCCTCCGGCAAAGCGCAGATCGATGCCGCAGATGTGGAGGCGATCGTCGGCGATGCGTCCGAACTGGCCATTGATCGCACGCTCAACGCCGCGGCGTCGGGGGATGCGGCGCGGGCGGTTGCTGAGTTCTCGCGTGCCGTTGCCGCCGGAGAGAGCCCGCAGATGATCATCACAGCGCTGCAACGGTCGCTGCAGCGGCTGCACCGGATCCGGGCCGAACTCGACGCAGGGGCATCGTTCGAAGAGGTCATGCGGCAGCAGCGGCCGCCGGTGCACTTCAAGATGAAGGACGCCATCGGGCTGCAATGCCGCATGTGGACCTCGCCGCGGCTTGCCCAAGTTCTGGGGCGGACGGCCGAGGCTGCCAAAGCGGCGCGGCTCAACTCGGCCCTTGAGGAAGCAATCACCGAGGAGCTGCTGATAACAGTGGCGACGGCCGCGCGGCCTAAGCCAGGGCGGTCATCGAGTTAACCTCCAGGAGCGGCGTACTTTCGCGTGCGGCGCTGGCGGCTTGTGGTCGGCGGCTTGGTGCCTATAGTGCGCGCATTCTTGGCATCGGGGGCGATATGCAGGTTACGGGGCAAGAGGCGCGCTATGACGTTGTCGGCATCGGCAATGCCATCGTCGACATCATCGGGCGCTGTGACGACGCTTTCCTGTCGAAGCAGAACCTCGACAAGGGGTTCATGCGGCTCATCGATGCCGGTGAGGCCGACCGGCTGTACGGCCTCATGGGGCCGTCGATCGAGCGCTCGGGCGGCTCTGCAGCGAACACGATTGCCGGGGTTGCATCATTCGGGGGACGCGGGGCCTTCATCGGGCGCGTCGCCGACGACCAGTTCGGCAAAGTGTTCTGGCACGACATCCGCTCCGTCGGGGTGTCGTTCGAGACGGGCCCGGCGACGAGCGGCATGCCGACGGCCGTGTGCCTCATCCTGGTGACGCCGGATGGCGAGCGCACCATGAACACGTTCCTCGGCGCCAGCACGGAGCTCGGCACTGCCGAAGTCGACGCAGCGATGATCGCCGCGGCGAAGGTGACGTACCTGGAAGGCTATCTGTTCGATAAGCCGGAGGCGAAGGCGGCGTATTACGCGGCCGCCGAGATCGCCACGAAGGCAGGGCGAAAGACGGCGCTGTCGCTGTCGGATGCATTCTGCGTCGATCGCCACCGGGCGGACTTCCGCAAGCTGGTCAAGAACGGCACCGACATCCTGTTCGCCAACGAGAAGGAAATTACCGCGCT
>CALRVN010000266.1:0-5676 GCA_943371625.1 Hyphomicrobium sp. CS1GBMeth3 | reverse complement strand
GCCGAGCTCGAAGGCGAGATGGGCGACATGCAACCCGGCATGCAGGCGCGCCTCATGAGCAAGGCGCTGCGCAAGCTGACGGCCTCCATCTCTAAATCCGGCTGCATGGTCATCTTCATCAACCAGATCCGCATGAAGATCGGCGTCATGTTCGGCAACCCCGAGACGACGACCGGCGGCAACGCCTTGAAGTTCTACGCCTCCGTGCGTCTCGACATCCGCCGCATCGGCCAGATCAAGGAGCGCGAGGACGTCGTCGGCAACCAGACCCGCGTCAAGGTCGTCAAGAACAAGGTCGCGCCGCCATTCAAGCAGGTCGAGTTCGACATCATGTACGGCGAGGGTATCTCCAAGGTCGGCGAGCTGATCGACCTCGGCTCCAAGGTGGGCGTGGTCGAGAAGTCCGGCGCCTGGTTCTCATATGACGGCGAGCGCATCGGCCAGGGCCGCGAGAACGCCAAGGTCTATCTGAAGGAGCATCCCAAGATCGCCGCCGCCATCGAAAAGGCGGTGCGCCAGAACGCGGGCCTGATCGTCGACAAGCTCATGATTGAGGAGCAGGACGCCGAGGAGCCGGACGAGGACGGTGTTCTCCCCGATGAGGACGACGAGGGCGCCAAGAAACCCGCCCGCGCCAAGCGCTAGTCGTCAGCTTACCCATTATTGCGGCCGCCGGTCCTGATCCGGCGGCCTTTTTCGTTATTGCACCTCGATTGGGCGGACGTGCACGCGGCCACCTGCCCAAAAGCGCCGCAGGTGCTTGACATGGAGGCGTCCGATCCGCGACGGATAAGCCCAAATCAACGCCCGGTGTCTGACCCGGAGGGTCGGACATCACCGCGAAATCCGAAAGCGATCCATGGCCTCCGTCAACGACATCCGCCGCGCCTACCTCGACTTCTTCAAGAAGAACGGCCACGAGGTCGTGCCGTCGTCGCCGCTGGTGCCGCGCAACGATCCGACGTTGATGTTCACCAACGCCGGCATGGTCCAGTTCAAGAACGTCTTCACCGGCCAGGAGACCCGCCCCTATGTGCGCGCGGCGTCCTCGCAGAAGTGCGTCCGCGCCGGCGGCAAGCACAACGACCTCGACAACGTCGGCTACACCGCTCGCCACCACACGTTCTTCGAGATGCTCGGCAACTTCTCGTTCGGCGACTACTTCAAGGCGGAGGCCATTCCGCTCGCCTGGAACCTGCTGACCAAGGACTTCGGCCTCGACAAGAAGCGCCTCACCATCACCGTCTATCACACCGACGATGAGGCCTATGACATCTGGAAGAAGCTGACCGGGTTCGGCGACGACAAGATCATTCGCATCGCCACCAACGACAACTTTTGGCAGATGGGCGACACCGGCCCGTGCGGCCCGTGCTCGGAAATCTTCTTCGACCACGGCGACAAGATCTTCGGCGGCCCGCCCGGCTCCAAGGATGCCGACGGCGACCGCTTCGTCGAGATCTGGAACCTCGTCTTCATGCAGTTCGAGCAGCTGCCGGGGGGAGAACGGGTCAACCTGCCGAAACAGTCCGTCGACACCGGCATGGGCCTCGAACGCGTGGCCGCCGTGCTGCAGGGCGCCCACGACAACTACGACATCGATCTCTTCAAGGCGCTGATCGCGGCTTCCGTCGCCGCGACCGGCGTGCCGGCGACGGGCGAGCACAAGGCCTCGCATCGCGTCATCGCCGATCACCTGCGCGCTTCCAGCTTCCTCATCGCCGACGGCGTGCTGCCCTCGAACGAAGGCCGCGGCTACGTACTCCGCCGCATCATGCGCCGCGCCATGCGTCACGCGCATCTGATCGGTGCCGAGGAGCCACTGATGTACCGCCTGGTGCCGGCGCTCGTGCACGAGATGGGTGACACCTATCACGAGCTGCAACGCGCTCAGCCGCTCATCACCGAAACGCTGCGCTCGGAGGAGACGCGCTTCAAGAAGACGCTTGAGAAGGGCCTCGGCCTGCTCGGCGAGGCGACAGCCAAGCTCGGCAAGGGCGAGGTGCTATCCGGCGAGACCGCGTTCAAGCTCTACGACACCTATGGCTTCCCGCTCGACCTCACCGAAGACGCGCTGCGCCCGCGCGGCGTCACCGTCGACACCGACGGCTTCAACGCCGCCATGGAGCGCCAGAAGGCCGAGGCACGCAAAGCCTGGAAGGGCTCCGGCGAGGCTGCGACCGAAGCAATCTGGTTCGAGGTGAAGGAGAAGGTCGGCGCCACCGAGTTCCTCGGTTATGACGCCGAGACGCTGAGCGCCGAGATCGTCGCGCTCGTCAAGGACGGCAAGGAAGCAAAGAGCCTCAAGGCTGGCGACGAGGCGGCGATCATCGTCAACCAGACGCCGTTCTACGGCGAATCCGGCGGCCAGGTCGGCGACGAGGGCGTGATCACGGGCGCCAAGGGCGCGCTGTTCCGCGTCACCGATACGCAGAAGAAGGCCGGCGGCCTCTTCGTGCACTTCGGCAAGGTCGAGAAGGGCGCCTTCAAGAGCGGCGATGCCGTCGACCTCGACGTCGATCATTCCAATCGCAACGCCATCCGCGCAAACCACTCGGCGACGCACCTTCTGCACGAGGCGCTGCGCCAGGTGCTGGGCGACCACGTCGCGCAGCGCGGCTCGCTCGTCGCGCCCGATCGCCTGCGCTTCGACTTCGTGCACACCAAACCGATGACCCCGGAAGAGGTCGCCAAGGTCGAAGACATCGCCAACTCGCTGATCGTGCAGAACGCCGCGGTCGAGACGCGGCTGATGGGCGTCGAGGAGGCGAAGCAGTCAGGCGCGCGCGCGTTGTTCGGCGAGAAGTACGGCGACGAGGTTCGCGTCGTATCTATGGGCGAATCTCCCGGCGGCAACACGCTCGGCTGGTCGGTGGAATTGTGCGGCGGTACGCACGTGAAGCGCACCGGTGACATCGGCATCGTCAAAGTGCTCGCCGAAAGCGCGAGCGCTTCCGGCGTACGCCGCGTCGAGGCGCTCACCGGTGATGCGGCCCGTTCGTACCTCTCGCAGGCCGAAGCGCGCATTCGCGAGATAGCCTCGGCGCTGCACGTGCGCCCCGAGGACGTCGCCGAGCGCGTCAAGGCGCTCATAGATGAAAGGAAGCAGCTCGAGCGCCAGCTGACCGAAGCGAAGAAGCAGCTCGCGATGGGCGGCGGCAGCAAGGATGCCGGGCCCGCCGTTGTCGAAGTCGGCGGCCGCAAGTTCCTCAAGCTGTCCGTGTCCGGCGTCGAGATGAAGGACCTGAAGGCGATGGCCGACGACGGCCGGGCCAAGATCGGCTCAGGCATCGTCGCCATTGCGAACAATTCCGCCGACGGCAAGCTCGGCATCGTCGTCGCCGTGACAACGGATATTGCCGGCGAGATCAGCGCCGTTGATCTGGTACGCGCCGGCTCAGAAGCGGTGGGCGGCAAGGGCGGCGGCGGGCGCCCCGACATGGCGCAGGCCGGCGGCCCCGACGGCTCGCGCGCCGATGCTGCACTGCAAGCGATCGAAGATCGTCTAAACGCGGCCTGACCGCCGCGCGACTGATCCACCGCATTGAATTGCCCGCTGCCTCATTTGCAGGAACTTTCTGTTATTGATCGCTGGTGCGTTCGGCGTGGCGTCGCCGAACCGCAGCGATCAGCGGGGAGGCGAGATGACGGCTGAAGGCACCGATTTCACGGCGTATCGCGAGGCGATGGTCATTCTCGCCACCGCAGCTGTGCTCGTGCCGATCGGCCAGCGCTTCAAGCTCAGCCCCATCCTCGGCTTCCTCATCGCCGGCGCCGTCCTTGGGCCCCACTGCCTCGGCGCACTCACGGGCTACCTGCCGCCGCTGGCATGGATCACCGTCTCGCAGGAGCGCGGACTTGGCACCATTGCCGAGCTGGGCGTGGTGTTCCTGCTCTTCATCATCGGCCTCGAGCTCTCATTCAAGCGATTGATCACCATGCGTCGCCTGGTGTTCGGACTCGGCACCGCGCAGGTCACGATCTCCGCGCTGCTGATAGGCGGCATCGCCGCTCTGCTCGGCGCCAAACCCGCTGCCGCCGCCATTATCGGACTCTCGCTGGCCCTGTCGTCGACCGCCATCGCCATCGAGGTGCTGTCGCGCAAAGGGCGCCTCGCCACCACGACGGGCCGCACTTCCTTCGCCATCCTGCTGATGCAGGATCTCGCTGTCGTCCCGCTGCTGTTCCTCGTGTCGATCCTCGGGCCTGATCACCAAGGCAGCCTGCTCGGCGGCCTCGCCCAGGCCTTCGGTCAGGCGGTGCTCGTCATCGGCGTGATCTCGCTCGTCGGCACGGCGCTTCTGCGGCCGCTGTTCCGGCTCGTGGCCTCGGCGGATTCGACCGAGCTATTCGTCGCCGCAGCTCTGTTCGTCGTCGTCGGCAGCGGGCTGGTGACGGCCGCCGCCGGACTGTCGATGGCCCTCGGTGCCTTCGTCGCTGGCCTCTTGCTATCCGACACCGAGTACCACCGCGCCATCGAGGCGACGATCGATCCGTTCAAGGGGCTGCTGCTCGGCGTCTTCTTCTTCTCCGTCGGCATGAGCCTCGACCTGTCGGTGCTGATTCACAATCCGTTGCCGCTTCTCGCCGGCATCCTCGGACTGCTCGTCATCAAAGGCGGCGTGCTCGTCGGCCTCCTTCGCTTCTTCCGCGTGCCCTGGCCCGCCACCATCGAGACGGCCGTGCTGCTCGGACCTGGAGGTGAGTTCGCCTTCATCGTCATCGGGCTCGCGACCGCTGCCAGCATCATCTCGGCCAATCACAGCGCTCTCGTGCTCGCCATCACCTCGTTCTCGATGGCGCTGCTGCCCGTGCTCGATTATTTCGCGCGCAAGTTCGCCCGCGGGATGACCGCGCGGCAGGAGCCCAATCCCGTGCTCAAAATCGCGCCGCCGCCTGAAAAGGTCGACGCCATCGTCATCGGCTCGGGGCGGGTAGGGCGGCTCGTGTCCGACATGCTGACGCGGCACAATGTCAAGCACATCATCATCGAGAAGGATCCCTCGGCCGTGGCGCATCAGCGCGCCGAAGGGCTGCCGGTCTACTTCGGCGATGCTGCGAACGCGCAGTTCCTCAAGCGTTGCGGTATCGACGAGGTGAAAGGCGTGGTGATCACCATCAACAAGCCGTCGGCCGTCGGCCAGATCGTCACCGCCATTCGCGAGCTGCGCGACGACATCTTGATCGTCGCACGCGCCCGCGACGCCGAGCACGCGCGGCAGCTCTACAAGCAGAAGGTGACTGACGCTGTCCCCGAGACGATCGAAGCGAGCCTGCAGCTCTCCGAGGCGACGCTCGTCGGCCTCGGCGTGCCCACAGGGCCCGTCATCGCTTCGATCCACGAAAAGCGCGACGAGTTCCGCGAGCAGTTGCAGGGAGCCGCCGGACGGCCGACGCGCGGACTGCGCGCCAGCCAGATCAAAAAGACCAGCTAGGCAGCGACCATCGGATTATGGGTTCGTGCTGTTCTGCGGCGTCGCCGGGGGCGTAGCCGCTGGCGCGGTGACTGACGGTGCGTTCTCGGTCGGAATACGGATGTAACCGCCGAAGAACACCACCGCGCACGTGGCCGCAAATGCAGCGAGAATGAACAGCGCCAGCGGCGACGTCCGTGACTGCGCGGGAATAATCTTCTTCTCGACCACAACGCCTTCGTGATCGAGGTCGTCGTTTATG
>CALRVN010000265.1:0-5689 GCA_943371625.1 Hyphomicrobium sp. CS1GBMeth3 | reverse complement strand
AGCCCAACACCTGCTGGGCCACCCTGCTTCAAGGCGCGCGACTTTCAACGTCGTCAGGCGGAGATGCCCGCGAGCGCTTCGCGGATCGCATCAGCCATCGTAGGCCGGACCAGGCGCACTACCTCGCGGCCGTTCTTCAGAAATACGATTGTCGGCCACAGCTTCACATGGAAAGAGCGTCCGAGGCGCCGGCCGCTCGCGTCGGAAATCTTCATGTGACGCACATTGGGATGAGCCGAGAGCGCATCTTTGATGAGAGGCTGTGCGCGAATGCAGTATCCGCACCAAGGACTGCCAAACTCCAGTAGCGTCGCGCCCGGCAGCGCATCTATCTCCGGTCGCGACGGCTCTTGTTCAGCGTAATCTTCGGTATGCGCCATTATCTTTCTTACCGCGTCTTCCAACCGATCTGCTGACACGGGACCAACGCGCGCCGTTACGATTTTGTTCTGACCGGAAGCGGCCGGTGACCCGCCTGGCTTTTCTGAGATGACGACTGGTTCGTCCCAAAACCGGACATGATTGAGCACTCATGGTGCGCGGCATACCTCACTTCTGCAACTGACGCGATCAGCTGGGAAGCGGACTTGACCCAATGACCCAATGACGTTTCCCGCTTGAGACGGAACGCGCGATCCATTGGAAGCCGATCGCAGGATGTAGTGGTGCAAGCGGTGATGAAGACCATGCGACGGCACGTTGCGCCTGCATTTCTCGACTTCGACTATCGCGCGAATGCGTTGAGCATTCCGGTCGACGACGCGTGGGAAGAGCAGGTTAAGGAACAGGACCGCGTATCGCGACAGCAGACCATCCAGAGCATCGCGGACGAATACGGAATGCGGTCGCTCGATCAGAAGGTCACCGACTTCAGAGCCATCGGGCCAGCCGTCTCATCCATCATCGCCCATCATAATGTTCTGATGAGGCAAGTACGCAGCGCATTTGTGGGTGGCCAATACTATCCGGCATTGACGGGTGCATGCGCCTTGGGGGAGCGCATCCTCAACCATCTGGTCATCGACCTCCGCGAGGAATTCCGCGCCACGCCGGAGTACAAGAAGGTGCATGGAAAGGATTCGTTCGACGATTGGGGGAAAGCGATACACGTGCTCAATGCGTGGGCCATCCTCCAGCCGGAAGCTGCGCGAGCATTTGAGGAGTTGGGCCGGCTGCGGCATCGTTCACTTCATTACAACGCCGACACTGTCGTTCGCCTTCGAGATGAAGCGCTACGGGCCATTGGTTACCTTTCGACGATTGTCCAGCATCAATTCAGTGCATTCGGACCTGTGCCATGGTTCATCGCGGGCACCCCTGGCGTCTGCTTCATCAAGAAGGAATGGGAAGTGAACCCATTCGTACGTCGGTACTATCTGCCGCTTTGCCCGAGAGTTGGGTACCTCTTCTCGTGGAATATAACGGGAGGGCGCTGGCTGGCGGTCGACTTCGAGCGATACCTCGATGAGCGAGAGGTTAGCGACGACGAATTCCGTGACCTTTACAACGAAAGAGATCCCGAGAAGTGCGCGTCTGTCGCCATGGCAAGGGCGGCCGAGCCGCCGAAGGACGACTCAACCGAGGAAAGTTAATCGCAGGCCTCGAGACATGGCTGCCTGAGGGCGCGTACCCCAAGTTCAAGGATGAAGTCAGCTTCGCTACTCGTATCGGCCACTTAGGACTCGATCGCGTCGTCCCAGAAGCGGTCATAGGATGCCCAGCGTACAGCCGTGCCGCTTGCACCCTTGGCACCGTCCGCTCGCGATGTGGTCTGCGTCGTCGTAGAGGCCAATCGCAGCTACACGGAAGCGAACATTTGCCGCCGCATTAGGCCGCCACACAGTGCCGACCATCAAACAAGCCCATCTGGGTTTTGCATCGTTTGGCAATCTCCCCAGCAATCTTGATGCATCATTGAACTCGATGCCGAGATGTCAGCACATGCGGAAGGATTGACCAATGAATAAGCACGACGCCATCCTCAGTGATCCCCAGATCCGCCGATCCATGGAATACCGCCGCGCCGGCTACTACTGTTGTTTTGATGTCGGCAAAGCCGTCGGCTACATCCCGAAGAAAACAGGCCCTGGTCGTTGGGCTGCAAGGGTGACCCAACACCGCAAGCTATATCGCGAAGAGTCTTTCGCATACGCGGACGACTACGAACGGTCCGATGGCGCAACAATTCTGACGTTTGCAGAGGCGAAGGAACGGGCCCAGGAACTGTGCTCGCGACCGCATTTGACCAAGAACTTTTCTGCCCAGGTGTGCTTTGGAACGCAAGGTGGCCTAAGCTTCTGCCCGTTCGGAGACGTGTACACCGTCGGGCATGCGCTCGCTGAGTATGTCGAGTGGAAGCGCACCTTTGGCACAGAGGCCTCGTTTGCGACCGCGCTGAGCAACATCAACTACTACATCTACCCCGAACTAGGGACGGTTCGAGCCGACGAACTCAACCACATCCACATCCGTCGGATGATGGAGCGCATTGAAGCGACGCCCGCAAATTCAGCAAGGTTTGCGAGGCCCCTCCTCATCGATCCCAAAACCTTAGACCCGGATGCGCGCCGCAAGCGCCGCGTCTCTGCCAACAACGCCGTTTCAATTCTTCGCGCAGCACTATTGCTGGCCTGGGAGGCCGGTAAAATCGTAGATGACAGAGGGTGGCGACGACACGTTCGCTTCAAGGACGGCGTCCGGCCCCGAACAGACATCCTGACCCGCCAACAGTTCGAGGGCCTGTTGGCCGTGGCCGATGCGGAACTAAAAGCCCTGCTGATCGGGCTCTTTTATACCGGCTGCCGCATTACGGAGCTGCTACGCATCCAGGCTGGAGACCTTCTCGCTGAGCGGCTAGCAGTCTACGTTCGCGCCGTAAAAAAGGTAGAGGCACACTATGTTGCGCTTCCACGCACCGGCTATGATTACTTTCTTTCACTGGCGAAGAAACGCGGGTCGACGGACCTCATCTTTACCAGAGCCGACGGTAGTAGCTGGACGCGCTACGCCATGCAAATTCGTTTCAAAAGAGCTCTGCAAAATGCAGGCCTGCCGGACCGCTACGTCTTCCATACGATGCGTCACACGTACGCGTCGCTGCGCCTTCAGGAGGGTATTTCACCCATCGCGGTTGCTCGTCAGCTTGGACATCGTCATGTTCGGACTGTCATGCAGACCTACGCGCATTGCACCGATGACGTGCTCGATCAAGAAATTCGAGAGAAGTTCATTGCGCCAACTCTGTAGGTCGTCTGTGCAGTCTCGGGGTGCGTTGGATTGGTCATCTCAGCCGCCATAGCCATGGTGTGCGCAGCGGGTCGTGGTCCACGCGCCCTGGTCTAGTCCGGCTCGAGAACTTATTTCCGACGTTGGAGGATCTGCCTGTGCTGCTATCGAAGACCGTCCTGCTATTTACCGTCACGGCGATCGCGGAAATCGTCGGGTGTTATCTACCGTATCTCTGGCTGAAGAAGGACGGCTCCTTCTGGCTATTGCCGATCGCGGCCGTCAGTCTTGCGCTCTTCGCTTATCTCTTGACGCTCCATCCCGCGGCCGCGGGACGTGTATACGCGGCCTATGGCGGAGTCTATGTCACCGTCGCCCTCTTCTGGCTTTGGAGCGTCGACGGCATTCGACCGACATCATGGGACGTTGCCGGCGTGGCGGTCACGCTCCTTGGTATGGGGCTAATCGTTTGGGGTGGCTGGCAGACCTAACGGACGTTCGACATTTCCCCGTTGCCGGGGTTTCGCTGTTGCTCAGTCCCAATAACCGACATCAAGCAGCACGTGGTCGGCGCCACTGGAGGATCGCCGACCACGTCCGCTCGTAGAGGTAAACCAGTCCTCAGATGTGGATCTTCTCTACACGCCGAGGGTGCGATCCGTCTCGAACCTCCCAGGTGGGCGGGTCTGTATCTGGCGGTGAAGACCGATCAAGAGAGGGACTCACGCCTCGCTCACCCGATTTGCCGGCGGATGTTGTCGAGAACTTCGGTGAGGACCTGGGTAGGGTAGGGCTTTGGGATAAAAAGCGCACCACTGGCCATCTCTTCTTGCGTGGGTGTGCAGTGTCCTGAACCGATGACGAGAATAGTGGGTGGCCAGCGCTTGCGGACGTAGCGAGACAAAGCCAACCCATCCATGGTGCCGGGCATCTGGACGTCCGTAAAGACCACCGCGATTTCGGAATGCCGCTCGAGGACGGCTATCGCTTCCTCCGCGTCGGCAGCTTCGAATGTCTTGTATCCCTGGGCTTCAAGGGTTTGGGCCAAGTCGAAGCGTATGAGCGCGTCGTCCTCAACAACAAGCGTGGCAATCCAAGTCGTCAAGGCGGCGTCCTCCTGCCATCCCAACCCTCCGAGGCAGAGGATGGTTGCAAGCTCAGGTCCCAAAAAACGCTAGCATCTTACATAGGTTAGCACCGTTCATTCACGCTCCTCACGGCCCGCCTTAGTGCACGGGTGCTTCCGTGGTAGGTTCATAATTCACGCAGCACTGAGCCTGCCGTAGCTCTGCGGGCTTCGCCTCCCGAGTTGATCATCGCGTTTGCTGCGCGACCGAGGATTGATCGACCGCACAAGGCTCTGGCGGCCCATAAGCCCGCCCGTCTCATGCGTTTGCGCCTTTCGCGTACGATAGGACTGATGCAACACAATGAATTGGTTGGGCGCCGATCCTCGTGGTCGAGGACCAGCCCCTCATCGCTCTCGACATTACACAAGAACTGGAAGCCTCGGGAGCAGCGGTGACAACCACCAACACACTCGAGCACGCTTTGATACTGGTCGAGCATGATGGGCTGGCAGCGGCAATATTGGACCACGGGCTTCCCGACGGGGATAGCTCGCGACTCTGTGCGCGCCTCAAGGCCCGAAAGGTTCCCTTCATAATTTACAGCGGGCATTCCGACGTCTGCGGCGATTGTGACGGCGCCGTGCACATAGCCAAGCCCGCTGGCGAAGGCGAACTGGCATCGACGTTGGCAAGGCTGATCCGAGAGACATGACGCAACCGAGACTTGGTCAGGTTCGAGAGCATAAATCGATGGATCGAGCGAGGCCCGCATGTTCAGAACTCGTTGTGAGCGAAAGCTCTGCCCCCTGGATGCGGTCATCTACCATCAGCAGCCGCCGGGCAGACCGGATTTGGACTTCAGCGACTGTTCGCGATGGCCGTCTGGGAGGCGTGGTTGAGGACGGTCGGCACATCTCGCACTGGCGCACGTGCTGACGCCGTGCTCGCGCCCCGTGGGTGGATACTCACATCCGATACCCATGTTCTTCGTCGACCGAATCGTCACGGCGCCCGCAGAAAGTTGACGTTGGGCTCTGGCGGCGCAAAACCATTTGCAGAATAGGCGCTAGAAGTCTTCTGGCCCGAAGGCCTTCAGAGTCGCGCCGATATCAAGACGCAGAGTGCTCGTGGCGCGCTCGCGCAAGTTCTTGAAGTCTCGCTCCGCAACGTGCACGGCGGTTTGCGGCAATAGCGCGAAATCGTACGAGGACGGCCCCTTTACCACCAGCTTCGCCCCGCCGAGTGCGGACCGCAGGCCGGCGATGAAGCGATCGCGAGCCTCGGCGAACTGGCGAACCCCGAACTCGGCCGTGATGCGCCGCTCGTTCTTGTAGAAAATGTTGACGAGGGTGAACGGCGTCCTGTCCTCATTAAATCGCTTGGCGGCGCTGTTC
>CALRVN010000264.1:0-5714 GCA_943371625.1 Hyphomicrobium sp. CS1GBMeth3 | reverse complement strand
CGATGACCCGGCGGACCGCCATGGGGATGACGAGCATGGCGACGGCGGAGATGACGAGCGAGATGCCGGCGAGCGCCAGCCGAAGCGGGTGGCGGGCAAGGTAGGGCCACAACGATGCCAGCGGCCGCAACTGCGGGCGTTGCGCCGTCTCCTGGTCGTTCTCCCTGGGCGCGGGGTTTTCCCCGTCTGGTTGGGTGGCGCTAGCGCGGGTCAAATTAGTGCTCTTTGGTCGGCGGGGTGGTTACCGGCGAGGCGTGAAGACCATGCCCGACAGGGGCATACGGCTCAAGTGGCAAGGGGACGCGGTTGTCGCAAGGGAAAGGTTTCCGGGCGGTGCTTGTGCGGGCGGGGCTTCTCGATTATAGAGGCGCACGAATTACCCAAATTGCCCGACTGAGCGGCTATTCGCCGAAGGGCAAGTTATTGCGAGCGCATCCGATGAAGCAAGATCCCGATCTGCACCCCGACTACCACCAGATCAAGGTCAAGATGACCGACGGCACCGAGTTCATCACCTATTCCACCTACGGGAAGGAAGGCGACGAACTGTCCCTCGACATCGACCCGACGTCGCATCCGGCGTGGACGGGCGGCGATCAGCGCCTGATGGACCGTGGTGGACGCCTGTCGCGCTTCAAGAAGAAGTTCGAAGGCATGTTCTGATCGCCTATCGAGCGATCGGCCGAATAACAAAAAGCCCGGCGGTTTCGCCGGGCTTTTTCGTTTTCAGAAGTCGTTAACTGATCTTAGGCGCCGAAGGCTCCTTCTTACGCGCCAAAGGCGACGCGCAAACGATCCAGCTGGGTGCCGACGGGGTTGCTCAGCGCGGCGTCGCCAGGGGTGACGCTGTCGGCCTTGATGCTCATGGCGCGATCGAGCTGCACGATGCGGTCCTGCAGCGCGTAGCTTTCTTCCACCAGGCTGCGCAGGGTCTCGGGGAGTTCGCCGAAGCCTGCGGTGTGGGACGAACGAGAAGGCGCCTGAGGCATCGCGCCCTTGCGCTTCCTCTGAGCCTCGGCTTCGCTGATGTCGCCCTCCTTGAGGGCGCGGCGAACCAGCAACCAGGAAGCCATGTCGAGAAGGCGCGTCGTCAGACGCATGCTCTCGCTGGCATAGAGAACGTTGGTGGCAGCGGGAAGCCGCTTGGCTTCGGTGCGGCCGGGGCCTTCGAGGTAGGCGGCGGTCCGCTCGACCAGCGCCATGCCCTGCTTGAAGACGACGTCGAACTGAGCCGAAGCCTGGAAGCGCTCGCCGAACGAAACGGTGACGTTCCTCGCGGACAAGGCCGCTTCAGCACGCGGTACATTGCTCATGACTAGATTTGACACGCTCACTCACCTGCAGCTCATCATTATCACGCACGCATCCTGCCTAGCCATAGTTAACAACATGACCAAAAGCGGGACGCTCGAAGCTCGGTTTCGAACTTGATTGGGGATATGCAAAAAAAGAGCCGCTTTGCAGCGGCTCTGAAGTCAACAGGGAGGCGTCAAACAGAGCGGCCCTGCCGCTCAGGATCCAGGTGACTGGATAATGCGAAGTTATCGGCCTAACCCTAATAAAAGGTTAATGGTGCATGTCCGTTCGGACGCCTGCCGGTCACTTTTGCGGCTTGTGGGTCTAACTCGGTTGCGCCGGCTGTTAAGTGTGCATCCAACATGAGACTGCCCGCGGCGCGAGCATCACTTCTTGAACAGCGCGTTGGCGGCGTCCTCGTGCTTCCGCTTGGCGGATAGCTCGGTCTTGATGCGCTCGATCTCCTGCTCGAAGGCGGCGATGCGCGCTTCCAGTTCGGCGACAGATAAGGTGGCCAAGCTGTCGCCGATCGCGGCGCCGGCCTTCGGCTTCTTGGGTGTGATTTCGTCCCAGTCCATCGTGCCGCTCTCGTACATACGATGCCGTCGAAGTTTGCGCCAATGTGCAGGCCGCGGCAACCTGCTCGGATACTCATGAGGAGCATGGCTCCGCCATGACGCTTGTCTCTATCGGCGTGCTCGGGCATCAGGGCGATCCAAGGCCGAAAATTTGAGGGGATGATCGATGACCGCCGTGCCCGAGAGCATGACCGCGATTGCCGTGGTGGGCAAAGGTGGTCCGGAGGTGCTGCAACCGCAGACGTTGCCGGTGCCACAGCCGGGGCGTGGGCAGGTGCTGATCAAGGTTACGGCGGCGGGCGTCAATCGTCCCGACGTGATGCAGCGGGCAGGCCTCTATCCAGCGCCGAAGGGGCATTCGGAAATTCCCGGGCTGGAAGTATCCGGCGTCGTTGCGGCGCTGGGTTTTGAGGCGCAGCGGTTCGCGGTCGACGACAAGGTGACGGCGCTGGTGAACGGCGGCGGATACGCAGAGTACTGCATCGCCGACGAAGGCTCGTGCATCCCGGTGCCCGAAGGGCTGTCGATGGTTGAGGCGGCAGCGATCCCGGAAGGCTTCTTCACTGTCTGGCACAACGTGTTCGAGCGCGGTGGCCTGAAGCCGGGCGAATGGTTTCTCGTCCACGGCGGGACCAGCGGCATCGGCGTCGCCGCCATTCAGCTCGCGACAGCGCTGGGCGCGCGCGTGATTGCGACGGCCGGATCGGCGGAGAAATGCGAAGCGTGCCTCGAACTCGGCGCGGTCCGGGCGATCGACTACAAGACCGAAGACTTCGCCGAGGCGGTGAAGGCAGAGACGCAGGGGCGTGGCGTCGATGTCATCCTCGACATGGTCGGCGGCGATTACGTGGAGCGGAACATCCGCTCGCTGGCCGACGATGGGCGGCTCGTCAACATCGCCTACCAGCAGGGCTCGAAGGTCACGATCGACATGATGCGCATCATGCTGAAGCGACTGACCGTCACTGGCTCGACGCTGCGGATACGCTCGGCAGAGGTGAAGGCCGGGATCGCGCGCGCGGTCGAGGAGAAGGTGCTGCCGCTGATCGCGGATAAGAAGGTGAAAGTCGTCATAGACGCCACCTTTCCGCTGAAGGACGCCGCCGCGGCGCATGCCCGCATCGACGCGGCCCACATCGGCAAGATCGTCTTGACGGTTTAGGGTTATTTGTCGTTTCGCGCCCCATTTCACAGGGGAAGGCGGGGACTGCCATTAAATTGACAATACACGGTTTTCTTTAGGCTCTGCCCGTCTCAGGGGAGAGCCGGGAATGGCCGCAATTGCCGAGAAGGAAGCACACGTGGACGTGCGGAGTGCTCAAGTGCGTTGGCTCCGGGGTATCCTCGGCCTTGCTGCAACGATGGTTCTTGTCGCGATTGGCGGCAACGGGGCGGAGGCCGCGAAGAAACATCAGCCGCAGCAGTCGTTCTCGCGACCAGAGATGGTCCTCACCTGGATCAACGATTACCGCCTGCATCCCAATCCGGAGCGGCTTCCCGAAGCCTTCACGGCGATGCGCGAGCAGGGCTCCTTCAAGGAAGTCGAGCAGGCAGGCATCTATGTTGGCTTCATCGCCGGCGTCATCGGCTCCAACCCTGACAAGGCTGAAAAGCTCATCTCGGACATGTTCCCCATGCCGCCGCCCGACCAAGTGGTCGTGGTGAAGGCGATCGCCTACTCGGGCCTGGCGGAATGGAAGGAGCTGCTCGGCAAGTTCGTCGAGCGCATGCCGGCGCGCAAAGTCATCATCGAGCGCTACCTCTACGGCAAGCTGCCGGTGCTGCGCGACCTGCCGCTCGACAGCCCAATCGGCGTCGATGCCAACTGGGGCTACTACTTCGCGACAGGCTCGTCAGAGCCGATCCAGCGCCTGGTACGCACACTCGCGTGGTCGCGCGAGAAGAACAGCGTCGACAAACTCACCATCGGGTCGATGGTTAAATGGACGCTGGCGCAGAACGCCTCCAAGGACCATGACCTGCTCAGCTATCTCAAGACGTCGCTGCCACATCAGCCGGAGCCGGTGGAAAAGCCGCTGACGGAGGTGATCGAAGCTGCCGAGACGTTCGAATTGGCCAAAATCCGTAAAGACGCCTTGGCCTCCATCGAGGAGCTAAGGGCCAAGGGGCCGGAGAACGCCCGTAACTTCAACTGGTGGGGACAGGCCGGTCAGACGGTGTTCGCGCTGGGCTGCGTTGCTGCAGGTGTCACCGGACAGGTCTACATGGGCGTGCCGTGCGTCGTCGGTGGTGCCCTGTCGAACGTGGCACTGAAATACCTGACGCCGGCTGAGTGACCGATTGGCAGCCTGCGTCGTATCGACGTGGTTGCCGTCATCAACGTGTCATGGAATCCGCTGAAAACCTTGCACAATAGGATATTGCGCAAGGTTGCTCATGGACGAGATCGCTTGGGCCTGCCTCACCTTCGTGGGCATCGCAACGCTGCTGCACCTCACCAGCGCTCTCCTCGCCATCTATCGCGCCCGCCGATCGTTCGATGAACCCGCCGTCGTCGCGGCGCCGGCTTCGAGCCTGCCAGCGGTCAGCATCCTGCGGCCGGTGCGCGGACTCGATCCCCACGATGAGCTGACGCTGCGCTCGAGCTTCATGCTCGACTACGACCGCTATGAGCTGCTGCTTTGCTGCGAGGATGCCGACGATCCGATCGTTCCAGTCATCCGCCGGCTGATAGCGGAGCATCGCAACGTCGACGCCAGGCTGCTCATCGGACGCGATGCGCTGTGCTCCAATCCCAAGCTCAACAATCTGATCAAGGGGTGGCGTGAGGCGCGCCACGCGTGGGTGGTGATGGCGGACAGCAATGTGTTGATGCCCGCCGACTACCTGCAGCGGCTGCTGGCCGGATGGCGCGCGGATACGGGGCTCCTTTGCGCACCGCCAATCGGCTGCATGGCGGACGGGTTTTGGGCCGAGGTCGAGTGCGCGTTCCTCAACACCTATCAGGCGCGCTGGCAGTACGCCGCTGACACAGTCGGGCTCGGCTTCGCGCAAGGCAAGACGATGCTCTGGCGCCGCGCGGATCTGGAGCGGGCCGGCGGCATTCGCGAGCTTGGCGCGGAGATCGCCGAGGATGCGGCGGCGACGAAGGTCGTGCGGCGCGCCGGCAAGCGCGTGCGGCTCGTCGATCGCGCGTTCGGTCAGCCGCTCGGTGTCCGCAGCGCCAGTCAGATCTGGTCGCGGCAGGTGCGCTGGGCAAAGCTGCGCCGCGTCACGTTCCCGGTCTATTTCCTGCCGGAGCTTTTGTCGGGTGGTGCTGCGCCGTTCGTCGCGGCGGCTTTCGCAGCGGAAGTGTTCGACGTGAGCAGCGCCGGTGTGGTCGCAGGGCTCGCTATCGCCTGGTATGGGACGGAAGCTGTGCTCGCGCGCGCTGCGGGCTGGCATCTGACGGCGCTGTCGCCGCTCGCATGGATGGTGCGCGACGTCATGCTGCCGGTGCTTTGGGTTCAGGCGTGGCTGGGCAATTCGTTCAGCTGGCGCGGCAACGACATGCATCTGGCCAATGCCGTGCCGAGCAACTGACGGCTCGGACTAGCCTGCTCGTGCTGCAGCCGCCCCGGGAGTTGATGCCGCGGTCGGGCAGAGCTCTCTAGCCTTCGCAAAGGCGGCAGTTTTGCTCGGAAACTCGCCGAGGCTCTTACCCTTGGGCGCGTGCGCCTTGAGGTAGCTGTCGAGCATCGACTTCTCGAAACCTTCGAGAACGGTCAGCACGGTGAAGTGCTCGGGCGCTGCTTCGCCGGAGCGGACCAGCAGCACCTTCTTGCCGCCGTAGCTGGCGCTGGTGACGCTGCAGGTTTCGTCATTCTTGGCGCCCGGTCG
>CALRVN010000263.1:0-5719 GCA_943371625.1 Hyphomicrobium sp. CS1GBMeth3 | reverse complement strand
CAGGCCTATGCCGAGGCGGAGCGGTGCTCGGTCGTGCGCGACTTCTGCGGCCACGGACTGGGCCTGGTGTTCCACGACCGTCCGAACATCCTGCACTACGGCGAAGCGGGCGAAGGCGTCATTCTCGAGCCCGGCATGCTGTTCACCATCGAGCCGATGATCAATCTCGGCCGCCCGCACGTGAAGGTGCTTCCCGACGGCTGGACGGCGGTGACGCGCGATCGCGAGCTGTCGGCGCAGTTTGAGCACAGCGTCGGCGTGACCGAGACGGGCTGCGAGATCTTCACGCGGTCGCCGGGCGGGCTCGATTTCCCGCGCTTCGATCAGCACTAACCTGCGGACGCGCGCATGCCGGCAGGCGGGGACAACGACGGCAACAAGGGCGCCGCCGAGCAGTCTTCGCTGTTCGAAGCGCAAGCGCCGGACCACGCAGGACACAGACAGCGGCTGCGCGATCGGTTTCGCCAGGGCGGTGCCGATGCGATGCCCGACTATGAGCTGCTGGAGCTGATCCTCTTCAGTGCGCTGCCGCGACGCGACACCAAGGCACTGGCGAAGAAGATGCTGGCGCGCTTCGGATCGTTCGCCGAGGTGATCAACGCGCCGGAACCGCGCCTCAAAGAGGTGCAGGGCGTGGGGGACAGTGTCGTCACGGCACTGAAGCTGGTTCGGGCATCAGCACTGCGCATGATGCGCGGCGAGATCGTGCAACGGCCGGCGCTATCCTCGTGGAAGCAGGTGCTCGACTATCTGCTCGCGGCGAGCTATGAGCATCGCGAGCAGTTCCGCATCCTGTTCCTCGACAAGCGCAACCGGCTGATCGCGGACGAGGTGCAGCAGCAGGGGACAGTCGACCACACGCCGGTCTACGTGCGCGAAGTGGTTAAGCGCGCTCTGGAGCTATCAGCCTCGGCCATCATCCTGGTGCACAACCACCCGTCGGGAGACCCGACGCCGTCGCGCGCCGACATAGATATGACGAAGCAGATCGTCGCATCTGCGGGGCCTTTGGGAATCTCGGTTCACGACCATATTATCGTTGGACGTGAGGGACATGCGAGCCTGAAGTCGCTTCGCCTCATTTGAGACCCGCTTGGGCGGCTACTGGCGCCGGACGAGCAAGTTGCGTATGCAGCAGCCCTGATCCACCGCCCTCTGCGACGGCGTGTAACAAACCCTTTACCAGGGCGATGTGGACTACAACCTTAGCCGAATCGCTCCGGCGATCTGGACCTAGCGAGGACCCATGTGCGGCATCGCCGGAATGATAGACCTCAATGGCAAGCGCCAGCCCGAGCCTGCCATCGTGGAGCGCATGGCGGACGCGTTGTGGCATCGCGGGCCAGATGAGGACGGATATCTGATCCGACCGGGAATCGGCTTCGCCAATCGCCGTCTGTCTATCGTCGGGCTCGGTGATGGCTCGCAGCCCATCTTCAACGAGGATGGCACCGTCGCGGTCGTCTACAACGGCGAGCTATTCGACTACCCCGAGCGGAAGGCGGAGCTGGAGGCGAAGGGGCACAAGTTCCGCACGCACACCGACACCGAGATCATCGTGCACCTCTATGAGGAGTACGGTGAAGGCGTGTTCGCGCAGCTCAAGGGTCAGTTCGCGATTGCGCTGATCGACTTTTCCAAGCGCACCGTTTTCCTTGCCCGCGACCGCGTCGGCATCTGTCCGCTGCACTGGAGCCGGCAGGGCGACTGGCTGTACTTCGGCTCTGAGATCAAGGCGCTGCTCGCCTCCGGCGCGGTGCCGGTGTCGCCCGACGTGCGCGGCATCGATCATCTCTTCACGTTCTTCGCGATGGGCACGCGCCGCACGATGTTCGAGGGCGTGAACTCGCTGCTGCCGGGCCACTACCTCAAACTGCAGTTCCGCGCCGACGGCAAGCCGGCGGAGATCGTCGAGCGGCAGTACTGGGACTTCGACTTTCCTGACGCCGGCGATGAGCTCGACGGCGATGCAACGACGCTTATCGACGAGTTCGAGCGGCGGTTCCAGCGCGCTGTCGACATCCGGCTGCGCGCCGACGTGCCGGTGGTCGGCTACCTCTCGGGCGGCGTCGATTCCGCCTACGTGCTGGCGACGGCATCGAAGCTGCGCGGCTCGCCGATCCCGAGCTTCACGATCCAGGTTCCCGGCAAGGGCCTCGACGAGACGTCGGATGCGCTGTTCACGGCGCGCGCCATCGGCAGCATGCCGACCATCCTTCGCTCCGACGCCACGGTGATTGCCAACACCTATCCGCAGCTGGTCGCGTCGGCCGACTGCCCGGTCATCGACACGTCGTGCGCGGCGCTGTGGCGCCTGGCGCAGGAGGTGCACGACCAGGGTTACAAGGTGGCGCTCACGGGCGAGGGCTCGGACGAAGCGTTCGCCGGCTACATCTGGTTCAAGCTGCGCAAGCTGAGCTACTTCATGGACGTCGGCGGCAGCTATGCCTCGGACGCCGTCAACCGCGTATTCCGGATGCGGATGGCGCCGTATCAGAGCAACGCGCAGCTGAAGCGCATCGACGACATGATGGGCCGCGCGCATGCGCAGACGCTGATCTATCATCTCGTCGGCCAGTCGCGTGACCGCTACTTCAGCGCCGACATGAAGGACCGCTTGGGCGATCACGTCGCGTACGAGGACGTGCCGATCGATGCCGAGCGCGTGCGCCGGTGGGATCCGCTCAATCAGTCGCTCTACTACGGCTACAAAGTGCACCTGCCGGGTCTGCTCTTGAACCACAAGGGCGACCGCGTGGCGATGGCGAACAGCGTTGAGACACGGTACCCGTTCCTCGACGAGGACGTCATCTCGTACGTGTCGCAGCTAGCGCCGCGCTGGAAGCTGCGCGGACTGATGCGCGACAAGTTCCTGCTGCGTCATGCAGCGGCGCGGGTGCTGCCGAAGGAATCGGCCTGGCGCAAGAAGGGCATGTTCCGGGCGCCGCTGGCGGAGAGCTTCTTCATCAACCCGCCGCAGTACGTGCGCGACCTGATGAGTCCCGAGGCCCTGGCCAAGACCGGATACTTCGATACTGCCACCGTGTTGCGCGACTACGAGGCGATCGGGCGCGGCGAGGGCAAAGACATCAACGTCTTCCTGAAGATGGGCCTCACCGGCGTGCTGTCGACGCAGCTGTGGCACCACCTCTACATGGGCGGCGGGCTGTGCGAGCTGCCGGAGACGTCGCCGCGTCCGCAGGTCGAGCGTCCCTCGGCTGTCGTTCCGTCGGCCGCGGCTTAGGTCTCAGCTTCCAATAGGCGATTTGCGCGGCGCACGAAGATAGAACGCTTCGCGCGCGTGCTCCTCTTCAGTCGTCGAAGCCTGCACGCGGAGGAGATCCCTGCGCGCGATGAGACCGACGAGACGGCGCGAGTCGCGATCGACTACCGGCATACGGCCAAGATCGTCGCTGACCATGCGGTCGGCGACCCGCCCGACAATTTCGTCGGGGTATGCGACGGGCGTCGACGTGTCGGAGACGAGATCGAACAGGCTATCGGAGCCACCGCCGTCCTGTCTGCGCCAACGCAGGACGTCGCCGCGCGTCACGGCGCCCAGCAGGGCTCCTTGGCCGTCGACGACGGGATACATGCGATGGCGGTCCGCCTTTTCGGTGAGGAAGTCGGCAGCGGCGCGCGCCGTCATATCGGCAGGGAGCGTGTCGACGTCCCGCGTCATGATCTCGGAAACGCGCATCAGCTCAAAGGCGTTGATCGTGTATTCGCGCGTGATGTGGCGGCCGCGGCGGGCCAAGCGCTCGGTGAGGATCGAGCGTTTGAGCAGAAGCACCGTCAGTCCGTACGCCGCAATGCTCGCGGTGAAGACGGGAAGCAGCATGTGCGTGTTGCCGGTCAGCTCGACCGCGAACACGGTGCCGGTCAGCGGCGCACGCATGGTCCCTGCCATGATCGCCGCCATTCCGACGAGGGCCCAGAACGCAGGGTCACCCGGAAGCAGCGATCCGGCAGCGCAGCCGAGGGCTCCGCCCATGATGAGCAGAGGCGCAAGAACGCCGCCGGACGTTCCCGACGACAACGCGATTACCCACACAGCCATCTTCACGACAAGAATCTTCAACGCAGCGTCCGTGCTCATGTGATCGGCGAGCAGGTCGCCGATGACGTCGTAGCCGACGCCAAGCGCGCGGGGCTCGATGAGGCCACCAAGCCCGACAAAAATGCCGCCGATCGCCGGCCACCACATCCAATGGATCGGCAGGCGCTCGAACAGGTCCTCGACCGCGTAAACGAGCGTCGTCATCAGACCGGATTGCAGCCCGAAGACGATGCCGAGCATGGCGCAGAGGGCGAGGGTCCACGCCGACAGCACGGGCCCTGCAGCATAGGGAAACAGAGGGCCGGCCGCAAAGATCAGGGGCCGCCAGCAGACCGCGACGATCGACGCCACGGCCACCGGGATGAAGCTGCGCGGCTTCCATTCGAACAGCAGCAACTCGACCGCGAGCAGAACGGCGGCGATGGGCGTGCCGAAAATGGCGGTCATGCCGGCCGCACCGCCGGCGACGAGCAGCGTCTTGCGCTCAGCTGCGCTCAGGTTGAAGCACTGGGCGAAGAGCGAGCCGAACGCACCGCCCGTCATGATGATCGGCCCCTCGGCGCCGAACGGACCACCGGTGCCGATGGAGATTGCCGACGACAGAGGTTTGAGGATCGCCACCTTGGGCGACATGCGACTGCGTCCGTAGAGGATCGCCTCGATGGCCTCCGGAATGCCGTGGCCGCGGATCTTTTCCGATCCGAAGCGCGCCATCAATCCGATGACGAGGCCGCCTGCCGCGGGGATGAAAACCATCCACGGTCCGGGCACTGCATGCGCCAGCGTTAAGGCCGCGGAGCTGAAGCGCCCGAACCAGACGAGATTGGTAACGAGCGAGATGAGCTGCATCAGAGCCCAGGCGGCGATCGCCCCCACGCTGCCGACCACGAGCGCCATTGCCGCCAGAACGAGAACCCGTGGACCGGTACTGAAGTCGCCGAGATTTCCAGCGCGCTCGGGCGGCGGGGGCAGATTACGCATACTTAAGTCCTTGCTCGGAATAGCGGACCGCGCCCGCGATTATATCGTAATACGATATATTTTTGGGGAGAGGACCGCGACGAGGCAACGCAGCGCGTGGCCCGTCAGCCCAGCTGCTTCAGGAGGTTCTGCAGGACGGGCCGGATCGACTGCAGCTCGCGGAGGTGGGCCGCTGATAGCGATTCAAGCAGCCGCTCGGCCGCAGCCGTCAGCTCGAGGCGCGCGCGCCTTTTGTCGTCCTCGTCGCGCGTTCGCTCGACGAAGCCGCCGTCGACCAGCCGATCGACGAGCTCGACGGCGGTGTTGTGCTGTATCAGCAAGCGCGTCGACAGCTGCTGTATGCTGACCGCGCCCTCGCTCGGGGCACCCTTGATGGTCAGCAGTGCCTGATGCTGCTGCGGCGTCAGCCCAACGCCCTTCGCCGCCGATTCGCTGAAGGCGAGAAACTTGCGGATGGCGAAGCGGAAATCCGCCAGCGCTTCGTAGTTTGATTTCGTGATCGCGGGACGCGCTGCACGTCCCGCTGCCGATGTCGCTGCTTTTGGCTTGCGCGCGGGCGCCGGTGCTCTTGCCATCTCATACCGTCGGGCTCGCCCGCCCCGAAGCAGGCAGGCATTCACAGACGGTATGAAGATATTGCCCGTTCGCGCAACGGGTTCGTCAACTGCCGCACCGCGG